>DATBSV010000127.1:0-8724 GCA_036559685.1 Casimicrobiaceae bacterium | reverse complement strand
CGCCCCCGGCGAGGTGATCGCGCGAGGCGCCGAAGGCATCGACGTCGCGTGCGGCCCCGCGGCGGCGGAAGGCGCTCTGAGGCTCTGCGAGGTCCAGCCCGCCGGCGGCAAGCGCATGCGCGCCGACGCGTACGCGGCCGGCCGCGGCATCGTGCGCGGCGCGCGCTTCGAGCCGGGTTAGGCATCGATGGACGCATCCCAGCGCCAGGCCGCCGACGCGGTCATGCGCGTGTAGGACGGCGCCACGCTGTCCCGCGCGCTCGAGGCGTCGGGCGCCGAGGCGACGCCGGCGCGCGCCGTCGTGCACGAGATCGCCTACGGCACGCTGCGCCACTGGGGCACGCTCGAGGCGATCGTGCGCGCGCTCGCGCACAAGGCACCCCCGGACGCGCGCCTCGTCGCGATCGTCGCGGTCGCGCTGTACCAGCTCGAGCACATGCGCGCGGAGCCCTACGCGGTCGTCGACCGCGCGGTCGAGGCGGCCGGCGACGCGGTCCGCCCGCAGGCGAAGGGGCTCGTCAACGCGCTGTTGCGCCGCTTCCTGCGGGAACGCGACGCGGTGCTCGCGCAGGTCCTGGCGCAGCCGGTCGCGCGCTGGTCGCACCCGCGCTGGTGGATCTCGCGCGTGCGCAGCGACTGGCCGAGCGACTGGGAGCGGATCCTGAGCGCCGGCAACGAGCACCCCCCGCTCACGCTGCGCGTCAACGCGCGCGTCACGACGCGCGACGCGCTGCGGGCGCGCTTCAAGGCGGCGGACATCGCATGCGAGAACGTGGGCGCGGACGGGATCATCGTCTCGCCGCCGCGGCCCGTGCGCGAGCTGCCCGGCTTCGACGAAGGCGCCTTCTCGGTGCAGGACGCGGGCGCGCAACTCGCCGCGCCGATCCTCGACGCGCGCGACGGCGAGCGCGTGCTCGACGCGTGCGCGGCGCCCGGCGGCAAGTCGACCCACATCCTCGAGCGCGCGGATGTCGAGCTGGTCGCGCTCGACAGCGATGCCGCGCGGCTCACGCGCGTCGGCGAGAACGCGACGCGGCTCAGGCTGCCGCTCGTTCGCGTTCGCGCGGTGGCCGGCGATGCGGCGGCGCCGGCGACGTGGTGGGACGGCCGGCCGTTCGACCGCATCCTCGCGGACGTGCCGTGCACCGCATCCGGCATCGTTCGGCGCCATCCCGACGGCAAGTGGCTCAGGCGTGCGAACGACGTCGCCGCGCTGTCCGCGACGCAGCGCACCCTTCTCGACGCGCTTTGGGGCTGCCTCGCACCAGGCGGAACGCTGCTCTACGCGACCTGCTCGGTATTCGTCGAGGAAAACGAGGCGCAGGCGGCAGCCTTCGCGGCCCGGACACCCGGCGCGTTGCGCGAAAGCGTCGCCTATGCGCCCGAGGTCGACGCCCGTGGGGGTCAACTCTTGCCTTCGCTCCCGGGCGCACCCCACAATCAGGACGGTTTCTTCTACGCGCGTTTCCGCAAGGGCTAACGCTCGCGCCCTTAAGGTTCGGGCGCGCATGCCGCGGGATCGTTCCCACGCGAGGCATGACGCCCCGATCTCCCAAGCCCCGCGCCCCTCCGCTCGCCGCCCCGCGTCGACGGCGCGCGCTCGCGCTCGGCGCGGCGCTCGGTCTCGCGGTCCTGCTGCCGGCGGCGAGCGCGCGCGCCGATACGATCCCGGTCAAGTCCGCCGAGCTGCGCGTCGAGGAAGGCGAGGTGCTCCTCAACGCCGAGTTCGACTTCTCGCTCAACCCGACGCTCGAGGAGGCGCTGAACCGCGGCATCCCGCTCTACTTCGTGCTCGAGGTCGAGATCGCCCGGCCGCGCTGGTACTGGCTCGACGAGAAGGTCCTGTCGACGGCGACGACGTGGCGCGTGAGCTACGCGCCGCTCTCGCGGCAGTACCGCGTGTCGAGCGGCCTCATGGCGCTGTCGCTCGACTCGCTCGAGGAGGTCGAGCGCCTGATCTCGCGCGTCACGTCGCGCCCGGTCGCGCGCGTGTCGGACTTCCAGCGCGGCGTGCGCTACGACGCCGGAACGCGGCTGCGCCTCGACGTCAACCAGCTTCCGAAGCCGTTCCAGGTCGACGCGCTCGCGTCGCGCGAATGGCAGCTCGCGAGCGACTGGTACCGCTTCCCGTTCACGCCATGAGCTATCTCCTGAGCAACCGCGGATTGCGCTGGCTCCTGCTCGCCGCGGCGTGCCTGTCCGCGATCGGGCTGTTCCTGCTCGCGACGGCGACCGAGAACACCGAGCTCTTCGCGCGCGGCTACGACACGCTGGTCGTGCTCAACATGGTGATGGTCGGCCTCCTGATGCTGATCGTCGCCTGGCAGCTGTGGCAACTGCGCCGCAACCTGAACCGCGGCGTGTTCGGCAGCAAGCTCGCCGCGCGGCTCGTGCTGCTGTTCGCGCTCGTCGCCGTGCTGCCGGGCGCGCTCGTGTACGCGGTGTCGGTGCAGTTCCTCGGCCGCTCGATCGAGAGCTGGTTCGACGTGCGCGTCGACCGCGCGCTCGAGGGCGGTCTCGCGCTCGGTCGCAACGCGCTCGACTACCTGAGCCGCGAGACGACCAACAAGGCGGTGCAGATCGCCTCGCAGGTCGGTGACGCGGCCGGCCAGTACCCGATAGCGCTGTCGCGCGCGAGCGAGCAGGCCGGCGTTTCGGAGGTCGCGCTGTTCAACGCGACCGGCGGTGTGCTCGCGGTCGCGGGCGCGGCGGGCGGCCCGATGTCGCCCGAGCCGCCGCCGCCGCAGGCCCTGCGCAGCGCGCGCCTGCAGATGCCGTACGCGGCCGTCGAGCCGCAGCCGGCGGGAGGCTTCCGGCTGCGCGTCGTGGTTCCGGTCAACAGCGCGGACCGCAACGATCCGCTCAAGGTGCTGCAACTGATCGAGCCGGTGCCGCGCTCGCTCGCGCAGGAGATCGACAAGGCGGAGGCCGGCTTCCGCGACTACCAGGAGATATCGTTCTCGCGCACCGCGCTCAAGCGCCTCTATGCGCTGACGCTCACTTTAACTCTCCTTCTTGCGCTCACCTCGGCGCTCGGCCTCGCGGTCGTGCTGTCGGAGCGCTTCGCCGAGCCGCTCGGACTGCTCGCCGAGGGCACGCGCGCGGTCGCACAGGGCGACTTCTCGCGCCGCCAGCGGGTCACCTCGCGCGATGAGCTCGGCGTGCTCACCGAGTCGTTCAACACGATGACCGGCCAGCTCGCCGACGCCCACGAGCGCAACGAGGAATCGCGCCGCGCGATCGAGACGACGCGCGCGTACCTCGAGAGCATCCTCGGCAACCTTTCCGCCGGCGTGCTCGCGTTCGACGACCGCCAGCGCCTGCGCACCGCGAACCCGAGCGCGAGCGTGATCCTGCAGCAGCCGCTCGCCGAAATGTCGGGCGTCGCGCTTCCCGACTGGGGTCGACGGCTGCCTGCGCTCGCGCCGTTCGCCGAGCTCGTCGCCGAAGGCTTTCGCAATGCGCGCGACGGCCAGTGGCAGCGCGAGGCGCCGTTCGGCGTCGCGAGCCTCTCGCGCACGCTCCTGATGCGCGGATCGAAGCTGCCCGGCGCGCCGCACGGCTACGTCGTCGTGTTCGACGACGTGTCCGAGCTCATGCAGGCGCAGCGCGACGCCGCGTGGGCCGAGGTCGCTCGCCGCCTCGCGCACGAGATCAAGAATCCGTTGACGCCGATCCAGCTCTCGGCCGAGCGGCTCGCCGTCAAGCTCGAGGGACGCCTCGAGGGCGCCGACCTCGAGACGCTCAAGCGCGGCACGCAGACGATCGTCAACCAGGTCGCCGCGATGAAGCACATGGTCGACGATTTCGCCGTCTACGCGCGCCAGCCGCGTCCGGGCCAGATGCAGCCGGTCGACCTCTCGGCCCTCTTGCTCGACGTGCTCGCCCTGTACGACAATCTGCGGCCCCACGTCGTCCTCACGCTTCCCGACGCCCCGGTGATCGTCCAGGGCGAACCCACCCGCCTGCGCCAGGTGCTGCACAACCTCCTGCAGAACGCGATCGACGCGCAAAACGATCGCGCCGACCCGTCCTACGCGATCGCGGTCGAATCGAAACAAGGCGAGGCGACACTGATAGTGAGCGACAATGGACCCGGATTCCCTGCCGACGTGATCGAACGCGCCTTCGAGCCCTATGTGACGACCAAGCCGAAAGGCACCGGCCTCGGCCTCGCGATCGTGCGCAAGATCGTCGACGAGCACGCGGGCAGCGTGACCATCGCAAACGGCGAGCAGGGCGGCGCACGCGTCACCGTCGTGCTGCCGTCGTCGGGAAAGACATGACCGCCGACGGGCCGCCTCCGCGCCCGATGGGCCGCCCCGAGGGCGCGGACTTCACGTTGTACCGCGGTCGCCCCCTCCTTCGAGGAGGGGGTGTGCGACGTCGCGTAGCGACGAGCCTGGGGGAGGTTCGTCCTTGAGTCCGCAGCAGCGCGAGATCCTGGTCGTCGACGACGAAGTCGGCATTCGCGAGCTCCTGTCCGAGATCCTGCAGGACGAGGGCTACCGCGTCGCCGTCGCCGAGAACGCGCACGAGGCGCGCGCGTACCGCTCGCGCATGCAGCCGGCGCTCGTGCTGCTCGACATCTGGATGCCCGACACCGACGGCGTGACGCTGCTGCGCGAATGGGGCAGCTCGGGCCAGCTCACGATGCCGGTCGTCATGATGTCGGGCCACGGCACGATCGAGACCGCCGTCGAGGCGACGCGCATCGGCGCGTTCGACTTCCTCGAGAAGCCGATCGGCCTCGCGAAGTTGCTCGGAACGATCACGCGCGCGCTCAAGAGCGCGGCGATCCGCGAGCCGCGCCGCATCTCGCTCGCGGCGCTCGGCACCAGCGCGCCGGTCCGCGAGGCCGAGCACGCGCTCGAGCTCTTGATCGCCGCGCGCCGGCCGATCCTGGTCCTCGGCGAGCCGGGCACCGGGCACGAGGTCGCGGCGCAGGCGCTGCGCGCCAGCGACGGCAACTGGGTCGCGCTGCCCGACGGCGCGCGGCTCGCCGCGAATCCCGCATCGCTGCTCGAGGAGGCGCACGAGGGCGCGCTTTACTGCGCCGAGATCGGCCAGTACTCGAAGTCCGAGCAGAAGGGTCTCGCGTTCCTCGTCGGCAAGCTCGAGCGCAACAACGTCACGCTCGTCGCGACGTCGTCCGAGCCGCTCGGCGCGCTCGCCGCCGAAGGCAAGTTCGACGCCGTCCTCCTGTCCGCGCTTTCCGCCGGCGCGGTGATGCTGCCGCCGCTGCGCGTGCGCCGCGAGGACATCCCGCCGCTGATCGAGCGCTACTGGCGCGCCGGCGGCACCGGCGAGCCGCTGCTCGGGACGCTGCAGCCGACGACGCTCGCCACGCTCGCGGGCGCGCACTGGCCCGGGAACCTCGACCAGCTCGCGAGCGTCGTGTCCAACCTCAAGCTGTTGCGCGGCGACATCGGCCCCGACCATGCGAAGCGGCTGATCGGCGAAACCGCGGCGGCCGCCGGCGGCGGGCCGGTCGCGCCCGAGCTCACCGCGCGCTTCTTCGACCTGCCGCTGCGCGAGGCGCGCGAGGCGTTCGAGCGCATCTACTTCGAGCAGCTGCTCGGGCGCGAGCAGAGCAACATGAGCCGCGTTGCCGAGCGTGCCGGGCTCGAGCGCACGCACCTGTACCGCAAGCTCAAGCAGCTCAACATCCGCTTCAACCGACGCGGCGACGACCCCGCGCTCTAGCGCGGCGAACCCTGATGAGCGCCCCCGCCGCGACTCACGGCGTCAAGCAGCCGATGGCGTCGATGATGCTGGGGGCGATCGGCATCGTGTTCGGCGACATCGGCACCTCGCCGCTTTACACGATGCGAGAGGTCTTCGGCCCGCACCACGGCGTTGCGCTCACACAGGACAGCGTGCTCGGGCTGCTTTCGATCGTGTTCTGGGCGCTGATCGTGATCGTCACGTTCAAGTACGTGTCGCTGATCATGCGCGCCGACAATCGCGGCGAGGGCGGCATCCTCGCGCTCACGGCGCTCGTGTCCGGGCGGCTGACGCGCGACAGCCGGTTGCGATGGTGGCTCACGGGGCTGGGGATCTTCGGCGCCGCGATGTTCTTCGGCGACGCGATGATCACGCCCGCGGTCTCGGTGCTGGGCGCCGTCGAGGGCCTCGAGGTGATCACGCCCGCGCTCACGCCGTTCGTCGTTCCGCTCGCGCTGGCGGTACTGATCGCGTTGTTCGCGGTGCAGCGCTTCGGTACCGGCCGCGTCGGCTCGCTGTTCGGTCCGATCTGCGGGGTGTGGTTCGTCGTACTCGCGCTGCTCGGCGCGAACCAGATCGCGAACGATCCGACGGTCCTGAAGGCCGTGTGGCCCGGCTATGCGGTGGGGTTCATCGTCGAACACCCGCGCGCGGCGTTCCTGTCGCTCGGCGCGGTCGTACTCGCCGTCACCGGGACCGAGGCGCTCTACGCCGACATGGGACATTTCGGCCGCCCGCCGATCCGCCGTGCATGGCTGTACTTCGTGCTGCCATCGCTGGTCCTCAATTACTTCGGGCAGGGCGCGCTCCTGCTCGCCGATCCCAAGGCGATCCAGAACCCGTTCTACTTGCTCGCGCCGTCTTGGGCGCTGGTTCCGCTCGTGATCCTAGCGACCGCGGCGGCGGTCATCGCGTCGCAGGCGGTGATCTCGGGCGCCTTCTCGATCGCGCGCGCAGCCGTGCAGATGGGCTACTGTCCGCGCATCGCGATCCGGCACACCTCCGAGAAGACGATCGGCCAGATCTACGTCCCGTTCATCAACTGGACGCTGCTCATTGCCGTCGCGCTGCTCGTCGTGGGCTTCCAGGGCTCCAGCGCGCTGGCCGGCGCGTACGGGATCGCGGTCACGATGTCGATGCTGATCGACTCGATCCTGATCTTCTTCGTGATGCGCCGTCTGTGGCGCTGGCCGGTCGCCGTCGCGGCTGCGATCGCGGTGCCGCTCGTGCTGATCGACGCGGCGTTCCTCGCGTCGAACACGCTCAAGATTCCGGACGGCGGCTGGTTCCCGCTTTTGATCGGCGGCATCATCTTCACGCTGCTCACGACGTGGAAACGTGGCCGCCGGGTCCTTTTCGACCGCCTCTCCGAGGACGCGCTGCCGCTCAAGGAGTTCATCCAGTCGATCGAGCTCGCGCCGCCGGTGCGCGTCGAGGGGACGGCCGTGTTCCTGACCTCGACACCCGACCGAGTGCCTCATGCGCTGCTGCACAACCTCAAGCACAACAAGGTGCTGCACGAGCGCGTCGTGTTCCTGACGGTCGTGACGCGCGAGATCCCGTTCGTCGCCGTCGACGAGCGCATCGAGCTCGAGACGCTCGGCTGCGATTTCTTCCGGATGGTCGGCTACTACGGCTTCAAGGAGGAGCCCGACGTCCCCGAGCTCCTCGAGGGCGCGGGCAAGTCCGGGTTCCCGTTCGAGATGATGGAAACGTCGTTCTTCGTGTCGCGCGAGACGCTGATCCCGTCGGTGCGGCCGGGCATGGCGCGCTGGCGCGAGCGGCTGTTCTCGTCGATGTCGAAGAACGCGGTCAAGGCGTCCGACTTCTTCCACGTCCCGACCAACCGCGTCGTCGAGCTCGGCACGCAGGTCGAGCTCTAGATCGTGGAAAGCCGAGCGTAGAAACGACGACGCCGGCGCGAGGCCGGCGTCGTCGGTCGAACGTGGGCAGCGTTACGCGGCCAGCGCGAACGCGCCGCGCATCTGCTTCAGCGCCTTGCTCTCGATCTGGCGGATCCGCTCGGCGGACACGCCGTACTCGTCGGCGAGCTCCTGCAGCGTCGCCGGATCCGTCTCCTTGAGCCAGCGCGCCTCGATGATGCGACGGCTGCGCGGGTCGAGTTTGGTGAGCGCGCGCTTGAGGCCATCGGTGCGGCCCTGCGCGCTCTCCTTGCGCTCGAAGATCTGCGCAGGTTCGTCCTCGCTGTCGGTGAGCCACGAGATCGGCGCGTAGCTATGCTCATCGTCGTCGCTCGGCGTCGGGTCGATCGCGATGTCGCGGCCCGACAGGCGCGTCTCCATCTCGACGACTTCCTCGGGCTTGACGTTGAGCTCGCGCGCGATCGCCGCGGCCTGGTCGGTCGTCAGCGCGTGCGCCGAGGTCTTCATGCTGCGCAGGTTGAAGAACAGCTTGCGCTGGGCCTTGGTCGTCGCGACCTTGACCAGGCGCCAGTTGCGCAGGATGTACTCGTGGATCTCGGCCTTGATCCAGTGCAGCGCGAAGCTCACCAGCCGCACGCCCCGGTCGGGGTCGAAGCGGCGCACGGCCTTCATCAGGCCGACGTTGCCTTCCTGGATCAGGTCGCCCTGCGGGAGGCCGTAGCCCATGTAGTTGCGCGAGATCGCGACGACGAGCCGAAGGTGCGACATCACCATCTGGCGCGCCGCGTCGACGTCCTCGTCCTTGCGCCAACGCCGGGCGAGCTCCTGCTCCTGCTCGGCCGTCAGCAGCGGAAAGCGATTCACCGCCTGGATATAGTGGTCCAGACTCCCCAGCGAGGCGGGGGTCGGGAACGCCAGTGCGGAACCAGTCATCTGACACTCCTCTCGTCCAGTAGCCGGGGAATCCCGTCGGGATCCTCCTGCCCGGCACCATCTTAGCAGTCGGCACTTAGGAGTGCTAAAGCTAGCCGAAAGTTCCCGACTAAACCAGTCGGATATGACCGGCAGCGGTAGCCGGGACTTAAGTGACGGCAGGCCGCGACGAAAGGTCGCG
>DATBSV010000126.1:0-1742 GCA_036559685.1 Casimicrobiaceae bacterium | reverse complement strand
CGCCCGACAACGGCTTCGCGTTCCACAACTACTGGCACCTCGCGCTGTTCCACCTCGATCGCGGCGACCACGCGCGCGTGCTCGCGCTCTACGACAGCGCGATCCACGCCGGCCCGCCGCCGACGCTCCTGTCGCTGGTCGACGCAACCGCGCTCCTGTGGCGGCTGAAGCTCGACGGCGCCGACGTCGGCCGGCGCTTCGCCGAGGTCGCGGACGAGTGGGAAGCGAAACTCGACGGCGAGGGCGGCTTCTACGCGTTCAACGACCTGCACGCGGCGCTCGCGTTCGCGGCGACGGGGCGCGACGCGGCGATCGCGAAGCTCGTGTCGCGCATGCAGCAGGCGGCCGAGGCGCGCGACGCCAACGCCGCGATGACGCGCGACGTCGGCGTGCCGCTGGTCAAGGGCGTGGCCGCGTACGGCCGCGGACGCTACGACGAGGCGGTCGACGCGATCGCACCCGTACGCGACATCGCGCACCGTTTCGGCGGCAGCCACGCGCAGCGCGACGTGCTGACGCTTACGTTGATCGACGCGGCGCGGCGCGCCGGGCGCCCGTCGCTCGCGAAGCACGTGCTGGCCGAGCGGCTGGTCGCCAAGCCCGAGGCGCAATGGGGGCGTCGCATCCTCGCGCGCATCGACGAGAAGGCGACCATGGCACACTGACGGGAACGTCCGACTTCAGCCGGACGCTCTTGTCTGTTGCCTTGACCGTCGACCGCTTCCACGGCATCTACCCGATCCTCTACGCGTTCTTCGACGCGGAGGGCAAGCTAGCGCGCGATGGCATCGTCGCGCAGGTCGAGGCGGCGGTGCGCCACGGCGCGCACGGCGTGGCGGTGCTGGGCATCGCAACCGAGACGAACAAGCTCGACGCCGGCGAGCGACGGACCGTGATGGAGTGGACCGCGCAGGCGCTGCGCAAGCGCCTGCCGCTGGCGGTGACGATAGCCGAGCCGTCGGTGCACGGCCAGGTCGCGTTCGCGCGCGCGGCGCACGAGGCGGGCGCCGACTTCGTGATCCTGCAGCCGCCGCAAGTGAGCGGCCTCGCGGAGAGCGAGTACCTGCGCTTCTTCGGCGCGGTCGCCGACGCGGCGCCGCTGCCGGTCGCGATCCAGAACGCCGCGCAGTTCCTCGGCATCGGCCTGTCGAACGCGGGCCTCGCGGCGCTCCATCGCAACCACCCGAACGTGAGCCTGCTGAAGGGCGAGGCGCCCGCGCACGTGATCGCGCGGCTGATCGACGATACGGGCGGCGCGTTCCGCGTGTTCAACGGACGCGGCGGGCTCGAGCTGCCGGATTGCGTGCGCGCGGGCTGCGTCGGCATGATCCCGGCGCCCGAGTGCTTCGACGTGCAGGTCGCGTGCTACGAGGCGATGCGCGCCGGGCGCGAGGACGAGGCGGAAGCGCGTTATCGCGAGATGCTGCCGCTCGTCACGTTCATGATGAGCTCGATCGACACCTTCGTCTGCTACGGCAAGCGCATCGTCGCGCGCCGTCTCGGACTAGGCGAGGTGCACGACCGGACGCCGGCGCAACGGCCGACGCCGTTCGGATTGGCGTCGATGGAGCGTCATCTGGCGGCGCTCGGCAAGCTTTGAGCGCCGGGCGGTCCGCGCGCGTCGCGCGGCGCGGACCGGGATCGTTCGTTACTTCGTGGCCAGGATCGTCGTGAGCATCGCCTTGATCTCGGCGTCGGAGGCGGCCACCTTCCCGTGACCCTTGCCGTTCTTGAGCTTGTCG
>DATBSV010000125.1:0-2582 GCA_036559685.1 Casimicrobiaceae bacterium | reverse complement strand
GGCGACCAGTAGCTGCGCTCGGCGATCGCCGTGGTCGCGCGATCCAATGTCGCACGATGTTGGTCGAACAGGGGATGGCTCACGCGATTCACTCCAGGGGAACGGCCACTCTAGCAGAACAGCGCGGTCAGCCCATTCCGGTTTGATCGAAGTCGACGACGACCTTGTCGGTCGCGGGATAGCTCTGGCACGCGAGGATGAAACCGCGCGCCACCTCGTAGTCCTCGAGCGCGAAATTGACGTCCATGTCGACCTCGCCCTCGACGAGCTTGCAGCGGCAGGTCGAGCACACGCCGCCCTTGCACGAGTACGGCAGCTCGATGCCGGCGGCGAGACCCGCGTCGAGCAGGTTCTCCTTCGTGCGGTCGAGTCTGTAGCTCTTGCGCACCCCGTCCTGGATCACGGTCACCTCGGTCTCGTTGCGTCCCGCCGCCGACGGACGCGCGACCTTGTGCTCCTGCTTCTTCGGGATGCTCGCGGCGAAGCGCTCGATCTTGACCTTCGCGTCCGGGTAGCCGCGCGAGCGCAACGCGCCGGTGACGGCGTCCATCATTCCCTCGGGACCGCACACGAACACCGCGTCGACCTCGCCGAGCGGCACCCAGCGATCGAGCAGCGCTTCGGCGCGCTCGCGGTCGATGCGGCCGTGCAGGAGCTCGATGTCCTGCGCCTCGCGCGAGAGCACGTGCACGAGGTTGAAACGGTCGAGGAAGCGGTCCTTGAGCGCGGCGAGCTCCTCGCGGAACATCACCGTGCCCGACGCGCGATTGCCGTAGAAGAGCGTGAAGTGGGAGTGAGGCTCGGCGTGCAGCGTCGATGCTACGATCGACAATAGCGGCGTGATGCCGCTGCCCGCGGCGAAGCCGACGTAGTGGTGGCGTGCCTCGGCGTCGAGCGGCACGTTGAAGTGCCCGACCGGCGGCATCACCTCGACCGTGTCGCCGGCCTTGAGCCGCTCGTTGGCCCAGGACGAGAACACGCCGTCCGCCGCGCGCTTGACCGCGATGCGAAGCCGCCCGTCGTGCGAAGCCGAGCAGATCGAGTACGAGCGCCGCACGTCCTGGCCGTCGATGTCGGCCTTTAGCGTCAGGTGCTGGCCCGGCTCGTAACGGAAGTCGCGCGCTAGCGCGTCGGGCACCGCGAATGTGATCGCGACCGCGTCGCGCGTCTCGCGGTCGATGCGCGCGATCGGCAGGCGATGGAATCGCGACATCAGTGCGGCTTGAAGTAGTCGAACGGCTCGAGGCAGGCGTCGCAGCGGTAGAGCGCCTTGCACGCGGTCGAGCCGAACTGTGCGGTCAGGCGCGTGCGCGGCGATCCGCAGCGCGGGCACGGGACGACCGTGCCGGAACGGCGCAGCGGGCTGATCCCGCGCACGTCGATCGAGGTCGTGCCGCGGACCGCCGAGCCGGGCGGCGCGATGCCGTAGTCCCGGAGGCGGCGCCTGCCGTCCTCGCCGATCCAGTCGGTCGACCACGGCGGCGACAACACGATGTCGATGCGCGCATCGGGGAAGCCGGCGCGTGCGAGCGACTCGCGGATCGACGTCGCGATCATTTCGGTCGCCGGGCAGCCCGAGTAGGTCGGCGTGACGGTCACGGCCACGCTGTCGCCGTCGCGCGCGACCGAGCGCACGATGCCGAGGTCGACGATCGACACGACCGGGATCTCGGGGTCGGGCACCGACGCGAGCGCGCTCCACGCGTCGGCGAGTCGGGCGCCGCTCATGTTCCACTCACCATTGCGCGTCCGGGTAGGCGCGTTGCAGGAACTGCATCTCGGTCAGCAGGTGACCGAGGTGCTCGGTGTGCCTGCCCTGCCGGCCGCCGCGCTGCGCCCAGTCGTCGGACGGCACGACGAGGGTCGCCTCCGCGAGGGCGTCGGTCACCGCGGCGCGCCACGGCGCTGCAAGCGTAGCTAGATCGGGCGCGACGCCGTCGCGCGCCATCGCATCGTCGACCGCATCGGCGACGAAGAGCTCACCCGCGTACGGCCACGATGCGTCGATCGCGGCCTGCATGCGCTCGTGCGATTCGTCGGTGCCGTCGCCCAACCGGATCACCCAGTCGGTCGAGCGCTCGACGTGGTACGCGACCTCCTTCGCGGCCTTGGCGGCGATGGCGGCGATGCGCTCGTCCGACGAGCGCTCGAGCGCGCGCAGCATCGATACGTGCCAATGGTCGTACAGGAACTGGCGCGCGGTCGTGTCGGCGTAGTTGCCGTTCGGCTGCTCGCACAACAGGGCGTTGCGAAACTGGTGCGTGTCGCGACGGTAGGCGAGCGCGTCCTCGTCACGGCCCGCGCCTTCGACCTCGCCCGCGTAGGTGAGCCACATCCGCGCCTGGCCGAGGAGATCGAGGCCGACGTTCGCGAGCGCGATGTCCTCCTCGAGGATCGGGCCCTTGCCGACCCATTCGGAGAGGCGCTGCGCGAGCACCAGGTCGCTGTCGCCGAGGCGCAGCAGGAATTCGAAGCGGTTCGGGTCAGCCATAGCTAGATGTGCTTCACCTCATCCGGCATCGGGAAGAACGTCGGATGCCGGTACACCTTGCTCTGCGCGGGATCGAACAGCGCCTCGCGGT
>DATBSV010000124.1:0-5835 GCA_036559685.1 Casimicrobiaceae bacterium | reverse complement strand
GTCGCTGTGCGGCCCGAACGGTTCGCTGATCGCGCGGATCGCGGCGTGTGCGGCTTCGCGCGAAGGAAAGCTCGTCGTGACGCCGAGGTAGCCGGCGATGCGCTCGAGCGCGGCGCGCGCGAGCACCGGCCCGGCGTCGCTGATCACCAGCCGTGCGATCGGCGTGCGTTCCGCGGCGGCGAGCGCCATCCCCATCAGCGCGCCGAGCGAGATGCCGACCCACGCGACGCGCTCGACGTCGAGGCGCGCGATGAGCGCGACGGCATCGGCAACGTAGGTCGGGATCTGGTAGAGCATCGGGTCGCGCAGGCGGTCGCTCGCCCCGCGGCCCGGCATGTCGGGCGCGACGACGCGCCAGCGGGGGCTGAGCGCGCGAGCGAGCGGTCCGAAGTCGCGGCTGGTGCGCGTCAGCGCATGCGCGCACACGACGACGCGCGGGTTGTCCGCGTCGCCCCACTCGCGATACGCGACGCGGTGGAATGCGCCGCCGGCGAGGCACTCGACGTGCCGCGCCCTCGACCCGTCGTCGTTGTTCACGGCCTCCCGCGCGTTGTTCACCGCGGCGGCAACACCATCTGCGTGCAGCGGAACAGCGCGGTCGTCGCGCCATCCGACTTGCGCGTCACGGTCGCGTCCCATACCTGCGTGGCGCGGCCGAGGTGCGCCGCGCGCGCGGTGCACGCGAGCGTACCTTCGCGTGCCGTCGACACGAAGTTGCACTTGAGCTCGATGGTCGTGAAGTTGTGCTTGTCGTCGGGCAGGTGCGCGAGCGTGCCGAAGCCGCACGCGGTGTCGGCGAGCGCGATCACCGTCGCCGCATGCAGGTAGCCGTTGGGCGCGAGCAGGTCGGGTCGGATGTCGAGCTCGGCGTCGAGCCGGCCCTGCGACACCGCGATCACGCGAAAGCCGACGAGCCCGGGAAGCCGGCCGTCGCCGCGGTGCCTCAGGCGCTCCATCGCGCGCGCCCAGTGCGCCGGATCGTCCATCGTGGGCTCCGGAAGAAAAGGAGCCCGAGGATACCGCGAGGCCGGTCAGGCCGCCCTGCGGTCGCTCGACGGGTCGACGACGAGGCGACCGTCGCGCCAGGTCGCGTAGCGCACGTCATTGCGGCCCGCGGCCTTGACCTCGTACATGAGCCGGTCCGCGAGCGCGACCGCGTCGCGCGGACGCGCCGGGGCGGCCTCGAACGCGACCACGCCCATCGAGAACGAGATCGGCCACCCCTCCTCGCCGACCGCGAGCTTGAGCGTCTCGCACAGGTTGTCGAACACGCGTGTCGTGCTCACGCCGTCCGCGCCGGGCATCAGCACCGCGAACTCGTCGCCGCCGAGTCGCGCGACGACGTCGGCGCGGCGCACGCTGCCGACGATCGTGTCGGCGACGCGGCGCAGCGCGCGGTCGCCGATCACGTGGCCATAACGGTCGTTCAGCTCCTTGAAGCGGTCGATATCGAGGAACGCGAGCACGAACGGCATGCCGTCGTTCGCGGCGGCGGCATGGGCGTTGCGCAGGTGGCCCTCGAACGCCTCGCGGTTCGCGACGCCGGTCAGTGGATCGGTGCGCGCGCGCTCGTTCGCGTCGGCGTAGCGCAGCTCGAGCACGCGGCGGCGGCTCGCATCGGCGAGCGCGCGCCGCGACAGGAACGCCATCGCGAGCGTCAGCATGGCGACGATCAGCGTCGCGTAGCCGATCAGGCTTCGCGAGGACTGGTTGTGACCGGCGAGGAGCTGGTCCTCGGAGAGCGCCGCGAAGGCGACGAGCTGCGTGCCCGGCACGTCCGCGAGCGCGACCACACTCTCGGGCCCGGCGATGTCCGCAAGCCTGGCGCTCGTGCCCAGCGCCACGCTGGCGTTCTTCGACCCCACGTAGACCCGACCCTCGCGGTCGACCAGGCCGACCGACGACGCCTCGCCGATGCGCAGCGACCGGAACAGTTGCACGAGCCGCGCGGGATCGAGCGCGACCGAGATCACGCCGTCGAAACGGCCGTCGACGGCCTCGAGGCGCTTGACCAGCGGGATCACCATGACGCCCGACACGCGGCTGATCGTCGGCTCGCCGATGCGCAGCGACGCCCCCGGCCGATCGCGCGCTTCCCTGAAATAGTCACGGTCGGCGATGGTCACGCGGCTCGTGGGCAGCTCGCGCGCGCTGGTCGCGGCGAGGACGCCTTCGCGGTCGAAGCGATTGAACGTGCGCTCGACCTCGCTCGCCACCGATGGCGCGAGCGATGCCGACATCGGCGCGAGGAACGCGTCGCCGACGCCGCGCTCGTGCAGCGCCTTCAGGAGCGCGAGCGTGCGGTCGAACCCGTCGAGCGTGCGCGAGGTGTGGTCCTGCAGGACGCGAGCGAAGTTCTCGGCCTCGAGGCGGCCGTTGGTCAGCGCGGTCGCGCGGCTCTGCTCGACCTGCCAGGCGGTGACGCCCATGACGAGGGCGCACAGCAGCGCCCACAGCCCGACATAGGGCCAGAGAGCGCGCAACAGCCGTCGGGGCGAGAACCTGTCCACGCGCCAATAGCTGCAACCGCCGTGCCATGGGCACGAAGGCTTGTCGATCAATGACTTACGTATAGGCCCGACGGGCCAGCGCCGCGATTACGTGTAGGCGAGCAGACGCCCGCAGGCGATGACGCCGAGCCACAGCAGGATCGACACGGCCGCGGCGATACGAACGCGCTCGGGCGGACCGGCATCGGTGTCCCACGCCTGCGCGGCGCGCATCGCCCCGACGTGCAGCAGCGCCGCGTTGACGCCGGCGGCGAGGATCAGGCCCATCTTGAGCATGAACACGCCGTTGGTGATGTAGTCGGTCGCATGCGCGGTGAACATCGTGAGGCCGGAGAGCGCGGCCACGACGAACGCCCCGATCGTCCATGGCAGCACGTGGGACGCGAGGCGCGACACCGGCATGCGCCGCGACAGCCCGACCAGGCGCAGGTCGAGCACGACGATCGAGCCGACGACGATCGCGAACGCGCAGATGTGGATCGTCTCGACGATCGGGAATCCCCACATCGACTCGCGCATCATCCGGCCGAGGCCGGTCGCCTCGACGGCATGCGCTGCAGTAGTCATCGGTGGACCTCCCCCAGGCTAGTCGCTTCGCGACGTCGCGCACCCCCTCCTCGAAGGAGGGGGCGAGCGCCGGATGAATGCAGGCCATGCGCGCCCTCGGGGCGGCCCTTCGGGCGCGCAGGCGGCCCTTCGGCGCTCAAGCGCGCGACGCTCAACGCAGCTCGACGGTCCGCCCGCCGATCGTGATGCGCTCGGCGCGCATCTCCTCGGGCTTGCTGCGGTTCGGATAGCCGACGAGCGTGATCGTCGCGCCCGGCACCAGCTCGGCGCGCGGCAGGCCGCGGTTCTCCATGCGCGACGGCGGCGCGAGCACCGCGACCCAGGCCTTGCCGTCGACCGTGAACTTGATGAAGCCGTGCGGATGCTCGTACCCGGCCTCGGCGATCGTCCCGGTCAGCGTCAGCGTCCTGGTGCTGTCGTACTCGCTCCAGCCGTGATGCGCGAGCGCGGGCGCCGCGAGGAGCGCCACGACGAGAAGCAGCGCTCGCGAGGTCAAAGCCGCTGCTCCACCCAGCCGCGCACGGACTTGAGCGCCGCGGGCAGCCCGGACGGATCGGTGCCGCCCGCCTGCGCCATGTCCGGGCGTCCGCCGCCCTTGCCGCCGACCTGGGTCGCGACGTGATTGACGAGCTCGCCCGCCTTGACCCTCGAGGTGAGATCGCCGGTGACGCCGGCGATCAGCGTGACTTTGCCGTCGGCGATGCTGCCGAGCACGATCGCCGCGCTCTTGAGCTTGTCCTTGAGCTTGTCGACCGTCTCGCGCAGCGACTTCGCGTCCGCGCCGTCGATCGACGCGGCGACGACCTTGACGCCGCCGATGTCCGCCGCGCCGCCGGCGAGGTCGTCGCCGGCCGACGACGCGGCCTTGGTCTTGAGCTTCGCGAGCTCGCGCTCGGCCGCCTTCGCCTGGTCCTGCAATTGCGCGATGCGCGTCTCGAGCTCGTTGACCGGCGCCTTCAGCGCCGATGCGACGCCCACGAGCGCGCGTTCCTGCGCCTGGACCCACGCGAGTGCGCCCTTGCCGGTCGTCGCCTCGATGCGGCGAACGCCCGCCGCGACGCCGCCCTCGCCGGTCACCTTGAACATGCCGATGTCGCCGGTGCGCGTGACGTGCGTGCCGCCGCACAGCTCGCGCGAGCTGCCGATGTCGAGCACGCGCACGTCGTCGCCGTACTTCTCGCCGAACAGCATCATCGCGCCGAGCTTCTGCGCCTCGCCGATCGGCATCGTCCGCGCGCTGGTCGGGTGGTTGTCGAGGATCTCGGCGTTGACGAGGACCTCGACGCGCGCGATCTCGTCGTCGGTCATCGGCGCATGATGGGCAAAGTCGAATCGGGTGCGCTCGGCGTCGACCAGCGAGCCCTTCTGCTGGACGTGCGCGCCGAGGACCTCGCGCAGCGCCTTGTGCATCAGGTGCGTCGCCGAGTGGTTGCGCACCGTGCGGCCGCGCGCCTCGTGGTCGACGCTCGCCGCGACGGTGTCGCCGGGGCGCAGCTCGCCGGTCTTGACTTCGCCGACGTGACCGACGACGTCGGGCTGGATCTTCTGCGTGTCGTCGACGGCGAACAGCGTCAGGCACGCGCCGCCCTTGGAAAGCTCGCCGCGATCGCCGACCTGGCCGCCCGACTCGGCGTAGAACGGCGTGCGCGCGAGCACGACGACGCCGCGCTCGCCGGTCTGCAGGCTGTCGACCTTCGCGCCGTCGCGGTAGAGCGCGACGACCTGCGACTCCTCGGACAGCGTGTCGTAGCCGTCGAAGCGGGTCTTCGGGCCGTCGTACGCCAGCGACTCGCCGGCCTTGAACTGCGACGCGGCGCGCGCGCGCGTGCGCTGCGCGTCCATCGCGCGATCGAACGTCGCCTCGTCGACGGACAGGCCGTGGCCGCGCAGCACGTCGGCCGTCAGGTCGAACGGGAAGCCGTAGGTGTCGTAGAGCGTGAATGCGGTCGTGCCGTCGAGCACGGTGCCGCCCGAGCGACGCATCGCGGCGATCGCGCCGTCGAGGATCGACATGCCGTTGTCGATCGTCTCGCCGAAGCGCTCCTCCTCGGTCTTCAGCACCTGCGCGACGCGCGCCTTCTCGCGGCGCAGCTCCGGATACGCGTCGCCCATCTGCTTGTCGAGGTCGCCGACGAGCTTGTAGAAAAACGGCCGCTTCTGGCCGAGCTGGTAGCCGTGGCGGATCGCGCGGCGGATGATCCGGCGCAGTACGTAGCCGCGTCCCTCGTTGCCCGGGATCACCCCGTCGACGATCAGGAACGCGCACGCGCGGATGTGGTCGGCGATCACGCGCAGCGACGGCGCGCTAAGGTCGCTCGTGCCGGTCTCGCGCGCCGCGGCCGCGATCAGCGCGACGAACAGGTCGATCTCGTAGTTCGAGTGCACGTGCTGCAGCACGGCCGTGAGGCGCTCGAGCCCCATGCCCGTGTCGACGCACGGCTTCGGCAGCGGCGTGAGCGTGTACGAGGCATCGCCGCTTTTTTGTCGATCGAATTGCATGAACACGAGGTTCCAGATCTCGATGTAGCGATCGCCCTCCGCGTCGGGCGAGCCCGGCGGCCCGCCTTCGACGCCCGGGCCGTGGTCGTAGAAGATCTCCGAGCACGGGCCGCAGGGGCCGGTGTCGGCCATCTGCCAGAAGTTGTCGGATGCGTACTTCGCGCCCTTGTTGTCGCCGATGCGCACGATGCGCTCGCGCGGCACGCCGATGTCCTTCGCCCAGTGGTCGTAGGCCTCGTCGTCGTCGACGTAGACGGTG
>DATBSV010000123.1:0-13345 GCA_036559685.1 Casimicrobiaceae bacterium | reverse complement strand
TCTCTTGTTACCTCTCGAAGGAGGACCTCTCGAAGGAGGTTTTGAGCCCTTACTTTAATGGAATTTTGGTTGGCAGTGTTACATCGCCGCACTGCGCGCGATGCCGCAGAGCATGGTCCATCAGGACGCAGGCGAGCATGGCTTCGGCGATCGGCGTCGCGCGGATGCCGACGCAGGGATCGTGGCGCCCGTGCGTGTTGACCACCACGCTCGCGCCCGTCTTGTCGATCGAATGGCGGTCAAGCCGGATCGACGAGGTCGGCTTCACCGCGATCGACACGACGATGTCCTGGCCGGTCGAAATGCCGCCGAGGATGCCGCCGGCGTGGTTCGACACGAAGCCCTGCGGCGTCATCTCGTCCGAGTGCTCGGTCCCTTTCTGCGCGACCGCCGCGAAGCCGGCGCCGATCTCGACGCCCTTCACCGCATTGATGCCCATCATCGCCGCCGCGAGGTCGGCGTCGAGCTTGCCGTACACCGGCTCGCCCCAGCCGACCGGGACGCCCGACGCGATCGCCGTGACGCGCGCGCCGCAGGAGTCGCCCGACTTGCGCAGCGCGTCCACGAAGCGCTCGAGCGCGTCGATCATCGACGCGTTGGCGGCGAAGAACGGGTTGGCGTCGACGTGCTCCCAGCCCTCGAACGGGATCGCGTGCGGCCCGATCTGCGTCAGGTGTCCGCGGATCGTCACGCGGTAGCGCTCGGCGAGCCACTTGCGCGCGATCGCGCCCCCGGCGACGCGCACCGCGGTCTCGCGCGCCGACTGCCGGCCGCCGCCGCGGTAGTCGCGGATGCCGTACTTCTGCCAGTAGGTGTAGTCGGCGTGTCCCGGGCGGAACGTCTCGGCGATGTTCGCGTAATCCTTGCTGCGCGCGTCCTGGTTGCGGATCAGCAGCGCGATCGGCGTACCGGTGGTCCGTCCCTCGAAAAGCCCCGACAAGATCTCCACGGTGTCCGGCTCGCGCCGCTGCGTGACGTGGCGCGACGTGCCCGGCCGGCGCCGGTCGAGGTCGCGCTGGATGTCGCTTTCGGTGAGCGCGAGACCGGGCGGGCAGCCGTCGACGACGCAGCCGATCGCCGGTCCGTGCGATTCGCCGAACGAGGTGACGCGGAACAGGTGGCCGATCGTGTTGCCGGACATGCGACTCACTCTAGCATGCGCATTGCGTCGTCCCGGTGCAGCTCGCCGCGCGCGAACGCGCCCCATGCCTCGCGGTACGCGCCCTCGAGGTGGCGCACGAACATGGGCACGTCGATCATCGGCGAGCCGAGCATGCGCGTGCGCAGTCCCGCGCGCGCCTCGGCGAGCCGCGTCGCGTCGCCGACCAGTCCGCGCGCGATCGCAACGAAGTGGTCGGCGTCGCGCGCGATCCAGTTGCGCGCGTCGAGGCCGGTGAGCAGGCTCGCGCTCGAGCGCGACCACGTCCACGCGCCGGGCAGCGTGACGACCGGCACGCCCTGCCACAGCGCGTCGAGCGTCGTCGTCGCGCCGGAGAACGGCGTCGGGTCGAGCGCCACGTCCACGCGCTCGTACATGGCGCGATAGCCGGCATCGTCGAGCCGCGGCACGAACTCGACGCGCGGCGGCGCGAGCCCCAGCGCGTCGACGACGCGCTTGCGCGCCGAGCCGGTCGGCACGCCGACCGCAACGAGCCGCGCGGTGGGCAGCGACGCGAACAATGGCTTCCACAGCGCGAGCGTCGCGTCGGTCAGCTTCATCGCGTTGTTGAACGAGCCGAACGTCGGCACGCCGACGCGCGCGAGCGGCGGCGGACCGGGCTCCTGCGCGAGCGCGGGCGGCGTCCAGCACCACGCGGGCACCGGGAGTCGCAGCAGCCTTTCGCTGTGGCCGGTCTCGGCGGCGTCCGGCGGATCGGCGACCGCGTCGGTCACGCGGTAGTCGATCGTCGCCATGCCGGTCGTCGAGACGTAGTCGAGCCACGTGAGCGCGACGCGCGCGGGCCGGCGGGCGAAGACCGGCAGCCGGTTGTGGCCGGTATGGCCGGCGAGGTCGACGAGCAGGTCGAGGTCGTCGGAAGCGATCAGCGCCGCGACGCGCGCGTTGTCGAGCCCGGCGAGCACGCGCCGCGCGACGCGCGCTTCGGACGCGGGATCCTTCCCGGGACGCTGCGGGTTGTTGAAGTACGCATGGACCTTGAACGCCTCGGGATCGTGCGTCGCGAACACGCGCCGGATGAACGCGGGCAACGCGATGTGCGCGTCGGGAGACAGGTAGCCGATGCGGAGCGGCCGGTCGGGCGTGTCCATGGCGCGCACGGCAGCGCGCGGCGGCACGTCGCGCTCGACGCGCTTCGCCCACGCGCGGTGCGCGGCGAGGATGTCGGACGGCGTGCGATCGGCGACGAGCTTGAGCGCCGCGAGCCGGTTCGACGCCGCCGTCGCGAGACCGGGGTCCGCCGCGATCGCGCGATCGTACGCGGTGATCGCTTCGTCGACGCGACCGGTCTCCTTCAACAGGTTGCCGAGATTGTTATGCGCGGCCGCGCGCATCGGGTCGAGCGTGAGCGCGCGCTCGAGCGCCTCGATCGCGCGATCGGCGTCGCCGGCGCGCTGGCACGCGTTGCCGAGGTTGACCCAGGCGGCGGTCGAGCGAGGATCGATCTCGATCGCCGCCTCGAGCGCGCGCATCGCCTCGCCGGCGCGACCCGCCCCGTTGAGCGCCGCGCCGAGGTGCACGCGATAGGCCGGATTGCGTGGCGCGAGGGCGACCGCGCGCTGGAGCGCGTCGATCGCGGCCGGCCAGCGGCGCGCCGCGTGCGCGATCATGCCGATGCCGTCCCACGCCGCGTGCAGCCCCGGGTCGCGCTCGAGCGCGTCGCGGTAGCGCTGCTCCGCCTCGGGCGCGCCGGCCCGATGCAGCGTGCGCGCCTGCTCGAGGATCTCCGATGGCGTCATCGTTGGCTCGACGAGTGACGATTCGGTACGATCTTAGCGTGGCGCGACGCGACGACGGGCGGCAGGAGACGGGCGGCGCGATCCCCGCGGCGCTCGCCGCCGCCCTTGCGAGCGCGCGCCGGGTCGTCGCGCTGACCGGCGCGGGCGTCTCGGCCGAGTCGGGCATCCCGACGTTCCGCGATGCGCTGACCGGACTGTGGGCGCGGTTCGACCCGCTCGAGCTCGCCACGCCCGCGGCGTTCGCGCGCAACCCGAAGCTCGTGTGGGACTGGTACGCCGAGCGGCGCGCGGCCGTGCTCGCGGCGGAACCCAACGCGGGTCATGTCGCGCTCGCGGCGATCGAGCGACGCGTGCCCGACTTCCTGCTGGCGACCCAGAACGTCGACGGCCTCCACGCGCGTGCGGGCAGTCGCGCGGTCGTCGAGCTGCACGGCGCACTGTCGCGCGTCCGTTGCTCGCGCGACGGCGACGTCGTCGCGCGCTGGGACGATCCGCTCGCCGCGGACGAGCCGCCGCGCTGTCCGCGTTGCGGCGCGTTCCTGCGGCCCGACGTCGTGTGGTTCGACGAGATGCTGCCGGCCGATGCGATCGCGCGCGCCGAGGACGCGGCGCGCGCGTGCGACCTCATGATCGTCGCGGGCACCTCGGCCGAGGTCTATCCGGCCGCTGCGCTGCCGCTCCAGGCGAAAGCGGCCGGCGCGACGCTGGTCGAGGTGAATCCGCACGCGACGGCGCTCACGCCGCTCGCGGACTTCGCGCTCCGTGCGCGAAGTGGCGTGGCCCTTCCCGCGCTGGTCGCCGCCGCCTGGCCGGGCGGCACTCACGCGGGCGGCGCCGCATCGTCCGGCCGCGACGACGGCGGCGGCGCGAAGTAGCCGATCGCGAGCAGCATCACGCCGACGCCGAGGAACGCGGCGATGCGCGGCAGGCCGGACAGCGCCGACAGGTCGACGACGAACAACTTGACGACGACCGCCGCGAGCAGCGCGGCGCCAGTGAGCCACAGCGCGCGCAGGCGCTGCCGCGCCGCCCACACCATCAGCACGAGCGCGGTCGCGGTCCACGCGAGCGTCAGCGCCGCCTGCACCGGCTTGCTCGCCATCAGCGACGCGAGCCGCCACGGCACGCCGCCCCACTGGTGCGCGACGCGCAGGATCAGCCCGTTGCCGGCGACGAACAGCGCCGCGCCGAGCCAGCGCTGGAGCACGTCCGGCGGCATGCCGGCATGCGCGCGCGCCCACAGCGCCAGCGCGACGATCGCGAGGGCGAGCGTGACGTCGAGCGGATTGGCGAGCGGTACCCACGGCAGAGGCGTCGCGGTGCCCGGCGAGACGACGTTGGTGACCAGGAACCACACGGCGAGCGCGACGGCGACGATCCAGCCGGCGTTCTTCGCATACGCCTGCGGGAATTTCGCGAACGGCCACCGCTCCATCACGCGCGGCGACAGCGTCATGCCCAGCGCGACGACCGCGGGCAGCGCCGCCGCGCACGCGATCCACGCCGTGCCGCGCGGCGTGACGCGCCCGGTCCACTCGCTCGCCTCCCATCCCGCCCACGCGACCAGCGCGACCGCGGAGGCCGTGTGGGTGTCGCGGAGCCACGGCCGGTCGGCGAGCCCTTCCTGGTCCTCGACGAGACGCAGCGCGAGCCAGTGCAGTCCCCACGCGAGCGGCCAGACGAGGATGCCGGGCCACGCGAGCGTCGTGTGCGCGTCGCGGAACTGCGCGAGCCCCGCGAGCACGAGCGCCGGCGGGATCGCCGCGGCGAACCACGCGAGCCTTCGCCAACCCATGCCGCGCGCGAGCCCGAGCGCGACGGCGACGCTGCCGACGACCCACGCGAGCGCTGCGTTTCCGTAGCCGGGGCCGAGCGCCGCCGGACGCACGCGCACGATGTCTGCAATTCCAGCCACCATCCACCACGTGACGCCCCACGCGAACACCAGCGGCGTCAGCGAGCGCTCGGGCGGCGCGATCGTGTCGCGGTAGCGGTCGGCGCACCACGCCGTCACGAGCGCGGCGAGCCCGATCATCGCCATGCCGAGGAAGCCCGCGTTCGCGAACAGCGGGAACGCGCCGCGGGGCACGCCGCCCCACGCGAACGCGGCCGCAGCGAGCGCCTGCAGCACCAGCGCGAATGCGCGGGCCAGCGGCTGCGCCTGCCGGCAACCGAGCCAGTAGACGGCCGCCGCCTCGAGCGCCCACCACGCGGAGGTCCAGCGCGCGTCGACGGCGAACGGAATCGCGAGCGTGCCGAACACGACGGCGAGCCCGAGGAACGCCTGCGCGAGGAGCCGCAATCCCGCCTCGTCGCGGCGGCGAAGCGCGACATGGAGCACCGCGTAGATCGCGCCGACCGCGAGCGCCGCGTACGCGACGCCGTAGCGCAGGTCGGTCAGGAGGCCGGCCTCGAGCGCGAACGCCATGGCTGGCACGCCGAACACGACGACGCCGTCGACGGGCTTGCGCGCCTCCAGCGGCGCGCGCTTCGCGTAGAGGATCGCCACGCCGAGGTAGAACGCGAAGAACAGCGCGAGGAACGGCTGCGCGACGGCGAAGTGCTGCGGCACGTAGAAGCGCCAGCCCCAGAAGATGCCCAGGCCGAACGTGAACACCGCGCCGAGCGCATTGAGCGCGCGCCACGCACGATGCCAGGCGAGCGCGAAGATCGCGGCGTTCAGCACCGCGAACCACGAGAACAGCATCAATGGCTCGCCGGCCTGGCGCGCCACCAGGAATGGCGCGACGAAACCGCCGGCGATCGCGAGCGCGGCGAGCGCCTGCGAGTCGGCGCGCCACGCGAGCGCCACCGTCAGCACCGCGACCGCCGCCAGCGCGATCGTCGCCGGCAGCGGAGGCAGCACGTCGAACAGCCGCGACGCCGCGAACGTCGTGAGGTACAGGATGCCGGCGCCCGCGCCTTCGAGCGAGACGCCGTAGCCGGGCCGCGTGCGCGCGAGCCACAGGCCGAGGCCGACGAGCACCGCGCCGGCGAGCGCCACGAACGCGAGCGTGGCCTCGATCGACAGCGTCAGGTGATCGGCGAACCAGGACAGAAGGAACGCGACGCCGAAGATCAGGATCACGACGCCGACGCGCGTCAGCGTGTTGCCCTCGGTGAACCATGCCCACGGGCTGCGGCGCGGTGGCGCAGGCGGCGTCGAAGGCGCCGAGGGCGCGAGATCCGGAGCGGGCGCGATCGACGGCGAGGCGATCGGCGCGACGTTCGCGCCGTACGCCGGCCGCGGCGGAATCCCGGCGTCGTCGACGGTGACGATCGACGCCGGTACCCACTCGCGCGGGGCGACGGTCTCGATCGGCGACGGCGCGACGTCGGCGACGACCGCCACATCGCGCGGCACTTCGCTCGGGGCGGCAACCGGCGCGGCCAGGGCGCGCTCGAGCGCGTCGAGCCGCCGCTCGATCGTCGCGAGCCGGACGTTCGGGTCGTGCGCAACGCTCGCGCCGGCGCGCGCGCGCCGGCGATCGACGAACGCACCGACGGCGAGCCCGATCGCCGCGAGGAGCAGCATGAACAGGAAGCCCTCGTCGATCCGGTTGCCGAGCACGAGACCGACCAACGCGCCGATCAGCTTGAACATCGTCGCTCCCTCGAGGCTAGGCTCGATCGCCGCGCAGCGCGGCCACCGCCTCGCGCAAGCGCGCGGGCGTCGCATCGCTTGCCGCGATCGGCGCGCCGGCGACGAGCGCGATGCGCGAGAACACGCCGCGCAGCTTGCGCATCGCGCGGCCGCCCGCCGCGCGCGAGAAGAAGCTGCCCCACAGGCCCTGCAGCGCCATCGGCACGACCGGCGCGGGCGTTCGCGCGAGGATCTCGCTCAATCCGGGGCGAAAGTCCCCGAGCTCGCCGTCGGGCGTCAGCCGTCCCTCGGGAAAGATGCCGAGCACCTCGCCGCGCGCGAGCACGGCCGCGGCCTCGTCGAGCGCGCGCTGCTTGAGCGCCGCGTCCTCGCGCCCCGGCGCGATCGGGATCGCGCCCATCGTCCGGAACAGCCAGCCCAGGCCCGGCGTCGCGAAGATCCGGTAGTCCATGACGAAGCGTATCGGCCGGCGCACGCACGCGGCGATCGCGACCGCGTCGACGTAGCTCACGTGGTTGGACGCGATCACGCACGCGCCCGCGTCGGGCACGTTGTCGAGCCCCTTGACGCGCACGCGGTAGAACAGGTTGACCAGGATCCACGCGAGGAACCGCATCATGAACTCGGGCACGAGCAGGAAGATGAACAACGCGACCGCCGCGTTCATGAGGCCCGTGACGAGGAACAGGTCGGGGATCGAGAGCCCGACCTTCAGGAGCGCGATCGCGCAAAGCGCGGCGGCGACGATGAACAACGCATTCAGGATGTTGTTGGCCGCGATGATGCGCGAGCGGTGCGACGGCGCGCTGCGCTCCTGGATCAACGCGTACAGCGGCACGATGTAGAGGCCGCCGAACACGCCGATCATCACGAGGTCCGCGGCGACGCGCCAGTGCGCGGGCTGGGCCGCGAATACCGCGAAGCCGCCGATCGACGTCGCCGCCAGCCCGCGGCTCGCGAACCACAGGTCGATCGCGAACACGGTGAGCCCGATCGAGCCAAAAGGCACGAGCCCGAGCTCGACGCGGCGGCGCGACAGGCGCTCGCACAGGAGCGATCCGATGCCGATGCCGACGGAGAACAGCGCGAGCAGGAACGTCACGACGGTCTCGTCGCCGCCGATGTGGTCGCGCGCAAAGCCGGCGAACTGCGCGAGGAACACCGCGCCGTAGAACCAGAACCACGAGATTCCCATCATCGCGAGCCACACGGTGCGGCTGCGTTGCGCGAAGCGGAGGTTGCGCCAGGTCTCGGTGAACGGATTCCAGTTGAACTCGAGCGCCGGATCGACCGCGGGCGTGACCGGGATCGCGCGGCTGACGAGCCACCCCGCGATCGCGATCGCGATCGCGAGCGCGCCTGCGAGTTCGGGACCGTGCGGCTGCACCGCGACGACGAGGCCGCCGGCGATGGTGCCGAGCAGGATCGCGACGAACGTGCCCATCTCGACCAGTCCGTTGCCGCCGACGAGCTCCTCGGACTTGAGCGTCTGCGGCAGGATCGCGTACTTGACCGGGCCGAACAGCGTCGAGTGCACGCCCATCAGCGCGAGCGCGACGAACAGGAGGACGAGGTCGCGCAGCCAGAAGCCGGCGAACCCCACGACCATGATGGCGATCTCGAACAGCTTGATCCAGCGCATCAGCGACGACTTCTCGAGCTTGTCGGCGAGCTGGCCGCCGGTCGCCGACAGGAGCATGAACGGGAAGATGAACACCGCGCCGGCGAGGTTGACCAGCGTGTTGGGGTCGAGCGAGGTCATCGACGTCGCGTGGTACGCGACGAAGATCACCAGCGCGTTCTTGTAGACGTTGTCGTTCGCGGCGCCGGCGAACTGGGTCCAGAAAAACGGCGCGAAGCGCCGCTCGCGCATTAAGTCGAACTGGTTGGGCTCGTGCGACGCGGCAGGAGTCTCGTGCATGGGCGCCTCGGGCAACGCTAGTGGTGGAGCTTCAGGTAGTCCTCGACCGCATCGAGCGCCGCGCGCACCGGGGCCGGGTCGGGGCGGTACCAGACCTCGCGTCCGACCTTCTCGGCCTTGAGCACGCCGGCCTCGCGCAGCACGCGAAGGTGATGCGCGACGGCCGTGCGCGAAAGCGTCGAGGCGGCGACGATCGCGCCGATGGTCAGGCGCTCGTCGCGCTCGAACATGAGCAGGATGCGCTGGCGGTGCTCGTCGCCGATCGCGGCGAACACGCGGGCGACCGGGTGCCAGGCGCGCGGCAGCGCGCGCGAATAGGTGGAGCGCATCGGAGAAATGTCTACGTGTCTAGTCATTTAGTCATTAACCGGGCGCCGGTGTCAAGCGCCGTCCGTCGGCCTCGGCGACCGAACGGCCGCCCCGAGGTCGCCTCGCCCCCTCGGGGAGGCGCCCGCAAGGCGCTTCGGGGGGACCCCATTACAATTCGCGTGATGCAGCCCTACCTCGACCTCCTGCGCCACGTTCGCGACCACGGCCAGCGCAAGGCCGACCGGACCGGCACCGGCACGCTGTCGGTCTTCGGCCACCAGATGCGCTTCGACCTCGCGCGCGGCTTCCCGCTGGTCACGACCAAGCGCGTGCACGTCAAGTCGGTGGTCGCCGAACTCCTGTGGTTCCTGCGCGGCGAGTCGAACGTGCGCTGGCTGAACGAGCGCGGCGTGACGATCTGGAACGAATGGGCCGACGCCGACGGCGAGCTCGGGCCGGTGTACGGCGTCCAGTGGCGCTCCTGGCCGGCGCCCGACGGCACGCGCATCGACCAGATCGCGAACCTCCTCGCCGAGCTCAAGCGCAACCCCGACTCGCGGCGGCTGATCGTGTCGGCGTGGAACGTCGGCGAGATCCCGCGGATGAAGCTGCCGCCCTGCCACGCGTTCTTCCAGTTCTACGTCGCCGGCGGACGACTTTCCTGCCAGCTCTACCAACGAAGCGCCGACCTGTTCCTCGGCGTGCCGTTCAACATCGCGAGCTACGCGCTGCTCACCCACATGGTCGCGCAGCAGTGCGACCTCGGCGTCGGCGACTTCGTGTGGACCGGCGGCGACTGCCACCTCTACCTCAACCACCTCGAGCAGGTCGACGAGCAGCTCGCGCGCGATCCCTTCCCGCTCCCGCGCCTGGCTCTGAAGCGCCCTGCGTCGATCTTCGACTACGACCTCGACGACATCGAGATCGTCGGCTACCAGCACCACCCGGCCATCAAGGCGCCAGTCGCGGTCTAGCCTTATAGTGGCCGCTCACTCCGACGAGGGGCAAAAAGAAGCCCGCCGGGAGGAAGGCGGGCAAGGGGGATTCCGATAGGGAAGCGGGCCCCGCTTCCGAGGGGCGGCCTCGCGGCCGCAGTCTTGCTCGGTTCAGACGATGCTGCGGGCGGCGTTCACGCGCTCGGTCAGCTCGGCCAAGGCCTGGTTCTCACGCTGGACGCGCTGGTCATCGTCCGCGTGATGATCGTCGGCCGCCGGGGCTTTCCAGTAAGGCGTGAAGTCGGGTGAGTACGCGTCCATGATCGCCTCGCATGCTTTCAGGTCCGTCGAAACAGGACAAAGCATGGGGCGTGCCAGGTTCCGCAAATACGGCGAACGACCTTTAATTGCCCGCTAAGAGCGGGCAATTCACCTGTCATGCAAGGTTGGAGGCGGGTCCACGCCGCGGTGCAAAACCGCGGAACTGTCGCATCGACACGACACAGGGTCGACCGCTGGTCCCAACGACCTGATTTGCAACGCGTTTCGCTGTCGCTTCCGCACGACAGCGGCCGCGACGCATTGCTGCACCGCGACGCTCAGGCCTTGGATTCCTTGAACATCGCGGGCTCGAGACTGTGACGCTGCAGGAGCTTGTAGAACTCCGTACGGTTGCGCTTGGCCATCTGCGCGGCCTGCGTGACGTTCCCGCCGGTGATCTTCAGGAGTCGGACGAGGTAATCGCGCTCGAAAGTCTTGCGCGCCTCCTCGAACGGGATCAGCGCCGCGGCGTCCTCGCGCAAGGCGCTCTGCACGAGCGAGGCCGGGATGACGCCGGTGGTCGTCAACGCGACCGCCTGCTCGAGCAGGTTCAGGAGCTGCCGGACGTTGCCCGGCCACGGGGCGGCGACCAGCAGCTGCTGCGCGTCGGGCGCGAGCGCCGGGACCACCTTGCGGTAGCGCTCGGCGAGCTTGCGCAGGAAATGCGCGGCGAGCACCGGGATGTCCTCGCGCCGCTCCGATAGCGAAGGCAGGTGCAGCGAGACGACCATGAGCCGGTAGTAGAGGTCCTCGCGGAACAGGCCCGCCGTGCGCTGCGCCTCGAGATCGCGGTGCGTCGCCGAGATCACGCGCACGTTGACCGGGATCGCCTGCGTCGAGCCGACCGGCCGCACCTCGCCCTGCTGCAGCACGCGCAGCAGCTTGACCTGCAGCGGCATCGGCATGTCGCCGATCTCGTCGAGCAGCAGCGTTCCTCCGTCGGCCGCCTGGAACAGGCCCTTGTGCGCCTGCACCGCGCCGGTGAACGCGCCGCGCGAATGACCGAACAGCTCGGACTCGAGGAGCTCGCCGGGGATCGCGCCGCAGTTGACCGCGACGAACGGCCGCGCGCCGCGCCGGCTCGCACGGTGGATCGCCTGCGCGAGCAGCTCCTTGCCGGTTCCCGACTCGCCGGTGATCAGCACCGCGGCATCGGAATCGGCGACGAGCTTGGCCTGCCGCAGCAGATCCTCCATCGCCGGGCTGCGCGTGATGATGCCGGAACGCCAGTCGTCGTCGGACGCGTCCGACGGGTCGTCGCCGGAGAGCGAGACCGCGGCCGCGACCTTTTGCAGGAGCTCCTGGCTGTCGAACGGCTTGGTCAGGAAGCCGAACACGCCTCGCTGCGTCGCCGAAACGGCCTCGGGGATCGTGCCGTGCGCCGTCAGGATGATCACCGGCATCGCCGGATGCTGGCGGTGGATCGCCTCGAAGAGCTGCAGGCCGTCGAGGCCCGGCATCTTGAGGTCGGTGATCACGATCGCCGGCCGGGTGACGGCGATCGCGGCGAGCGCGGCCTCGCCGCTGCCGGCGCTCCGCACCCGGTAGCCCGCGGACGTGAGCCGCAGGCTGATGAGCTTCAGAAGGTCGGGGTCGTCATCGACCAGCAAGAGGTCACCGCTGCTCATCGTCCGCCACTCCCTCCGCCCGCTCCGCCACCACCGCCGCCGCCTCCGCCGCCGCTGCGCACGCGGTCGCGCAACAGGCTCCGCTCCATCGCGCGGAGCGCCTCGAGCTTCTGCAACGCCTCGTTCGCCTTGGCCTGCTCGTCGCGCACCGAGCGGATGCGGTCGGCTACCTGGATGTAGAGGATCGCCGCCAGGGCCTTGACCGGCGTCGCTCCGCCGCCGCTTTTCGCGACGTTGTCGAGGAGCTGCAGCGCGCGCTGGTCGTCCTGCACGTTCGCGTGCGACAGCGTGTAGAGGACCGCCAGGCGCACGCGATTCGCGTCGATGCGCTCGCGTGCGAGCGCGTTGGTCGCGACGGCCAGCTCGCGACGGACCTCGTCGGCGCCGAGCGTGTTGTAGCGCTGCAGGTCGGCGATCAGGCCGAGGGCCGCCATATCCTCGACCGGCAGCACCATCACCTGCGGGAGCGAGCTCGGCGACGCGGCCGCGACGACGTTCCCCGCGGGGGCGCCCGTCGCGGCCGGCGGCGGCGAATCGCCCGTGGACGTCGGCACCGTCGCGGCCGGTGGCGGCGCGACCGGCGCGGGCGTCGGCGCCGGCATCAGCGGCGGGGCGATCATCGGCGGCTCGACCGGCTCGATCGGCTCGATCGGCTCGTCCTGCGGCGTCGTCATCGCGATGATGAGCGGCGCGACGTCGTCGTCGTAGAGCGTGATGTCCGACGGCGACGTGCCGGGCACCGACGCGCAGCCGGCGGCGAGGCCCGCCGCCATGCCGATCGCGACGAGGCGCAGCGTCCTCACTCGACGCCCGCCGTCTGGCCGCGCCGCGCCGATGCACCCGCCCGACGACCCATCGCGAGCGGCAGCACGAGCCGGAAGCATGCGCCGCGCGCGCCGTCGGGCCGGTCGACCACTTCGACGCGGCCGCCATGCGCATTCGCGTATTCGCGCGCGATCGCGAGGCCGAGCCCGCTGCCCTTGACGCGTCCCTCGGTCGGCGGCGCGCCCTGGAAGAACGACTCGAACACGCTCTCGCGCTCGGCGGTCGGGACACCCGGTCCCTCGTCGGCGACCTCGAGCACGGCGAGCCCGTCGCGCGCGCGGAGCTTCGCGTCGATCGTGCCCGAGCGCGGCGAGTACTTGATCGCGTTGCTCACGAGGTTGTCGACGATCGTGCGGATGCGTTCGGCATCGCCGGTCACGACCGCCGGCTCGAGGTGCGTGTCGAACGCGATCATGCGCGCGAGCGCCGCGAGCTTCTGCTCGCGCACGACGCGCCGCACGATGTCGGGCAGCTCGACCGGGCCGACCGTCGCCGGCTCGACGGCGCGCGTCTGGTGCCAGCGCAACAGGTCCTCGATCAGCTTCTGCAGCGACAGCGTGTTCTCGCGCACGATGCGCACGATGTCATGCTGCTCGCGCGTGAGCTTGCCGCCGACCTCGTCGCGCAGGAGCTCGGCGCCTTCCCGCACCGCGGTCAACGGCGTCTTCAATTCGTGCGAGACGTGGCGCAGGAAACGCGTCTGCTGCGCCTCGAGATCGTGCAGGCGCGAGCGCAGCCACTCGAGCCGCTGGCCGAGGTAGCGGATGTCCTGCGGGCCGTTGACGACGATGGCGTGCGTGAAATCCGCGGTTCCCATCTGCCGGATCGCGAGGTCGAGCTGGCGGATCGGGCGCGCGATCAGCACGGCGAAGAAGATCGCGAGCGC
>DATBSV010000122.1:0-8236 GCA_036559685.1 Casimicrobiaceae bacterium | reverse complement strand
AGCACTCGTTCCCCGAGCTGGCCGATCGCGTTCGCGAATGCTCGGCGTGGCTCGTCGCCGACGGCTGCGGCCGCGGCGAGATCGTCGGGATCACGATCGCAGACGATACGGCGCACCTCGTCGTGTCGCTCGCGCTGCTCGTGCTGGGCCTCCCGCAGGTCACGCTGCCGACCTACGATCCGCCCATCGCGCGTCGCCGCCTCGCCGAAAGGCTGGCCGTGTCGCGCGTCGTCGTCGTCGATCCGTCGCTGGGCCTTCCCGCCTTGGCCACGTCGCGCTTCGACTCCGATCGCCGGACCGGCGCCCCGCAGCCCCTGCCGATCGTCGCGGATCCGCACGCCGATGCGATCTACTACACGAGCTCGGGCACGACCGGCGAGCCCAAGATCATGGCGTACTCGCAGGCGCTCATGGCGACGCGCAACGACATGCGGAACTTCGTCGACCGGGAACGCCTGTACATGCCGATGACGGTCGAGAGCTACCCGGGCAAGGCGACTCGCCTCTGCACGGTCTGGCGCGGTGTCACGTCGGTGCTGGCGGACAACCCGGCGCCGACGGCGTGCGAGATCGCGGCCGCGTGCGCGCGGCACGCGGTGACGCGCATCGACCTTGGTGTCCTGCACCTGGCGAACCTGCTGGCGGGTGGCGTCGAAGCGGTTCCCGCCGGCACGAAAGTCTTCGCCAGCGGCTCGCGCGTGCCGATGCGCATGCGCGAGACGTTCCGGTCGCGCACGCGCGCCAGGCTCTACGTCGAGTACGGCGCGCGCGAAATCGGCGCAGGCACGAGCACTTACCCGGTCGATCGCGACGAGGCGCAGGAGACGGTGGGTCCGACGTCGCCGATCGCGCGCGTCGAGATCGTCGATCCCGACGGGCGCCAGCTCCCGCCCGGCGAGGTCGGCGAGATCCGCATGCGCAGCGCGGGCATGGTCACCGGTTATCACGCGGACCTGGTCGCCACGGCGCGCCACTTCCGCGACGGCTGGTTTCACCCCGGCGACCTCGGTTCGTTCTCGCCGAACGGGTCGCTCTGCATCGCCGGTCGCACCGACGACGTCATGAACCTCAACGGCATCAAGATCTACCCGTCCGAGATCGAGCGCGTGCTCGAGGACGAGCCGGGCGTCCGCGCCGCCGCGGCGTTCGCCGTCGCATCGGTCGTGCACGGCCAGATCCCGGTCGCGGCGATCGAATGGTGCGGAAAGGACGCGCCGGACCTGGCGGCCATCGCCGCGCGGGCGCGCATGCGGCTGGGCGTTCGCGCGCCGCGGAAGGTGCTCGTGGTCGACGAGCTGCCGCGCAACGCCGGCGGTAAGGTCGCGAAGGCCGAGCTGGTGCGCCTCGCCGAAGCGATGGGCGCGACCCCCGTGCCGGAGGCGAAGTGAGCGCGCGGGGCCGCCGCGAGGCGGTGCTCCGGCTCGCCGCGCTCGGCGCCGCCGCCGCCGCCGCGCGGCCGCTGTTCGCCGCGGATGCGGTCGATGCCGAGAGGTACCCCAGCCGCCCGATCCGCATGGTGGTCGGGTCCGCCGCCGGCACCGGCGACGTCATCGCCCGCCTGTATGCGACCCGCCTCGCCGACGCGTGGGGGCAGCCGGTCGTGGTCGAGAACCGGCCGGGCGCGTCGTACAACATCGCGAGCGACGTCGTCGCGCGTGCGCCCCCGGACGGCTACACGATCCTGTGGGCGACGTCGCAGATCACGGTCACGCCGACCATCGTCGGACCGTCCGTCGTCGATCCTGTCGCCTCGTTCGCGCCGATCGCGAAGGTGCTCGTGACACCGGTGTTCGTGTTCGTCCACCGCTCGCTCGGCGTCGCGACGCTGCCGGAGCTGATCGCGCTTTCGCGCAGCCGTCCGCTGTCGTACGCGACTGGCGGCCTCGGCAGCCTCCCGCACCTCGCGATGGAGACCATCCTGCGACGCGCCGGGACCGCGATGGTGCACGTGCCCTACGGCAACACGGGACAGGCGTTCGCGAACTTCGTTTCCGGCGAGGTCCCCGTGTACGTCAGCTTCTACATCTCGGTCATGGCGGCATTACGGGACGGCACCGCGCGCGCGATCGCCGTGGCGAGCGACCGCCGCTCGCCCACGTTCCCGGACGTGCCGAGCGTCGCCGAGCTGGGTTATCCGGAGGCCGCCGTCGAGCCCTGGGCCGGATTCGCCGCGCCTGCGGGAACGCCGCCGGCGATCGTCGACAAGCTGCACCGCGAGCTCGTGCGCATCATGGAGCTACCGGACACGCGCGAGCGCTACCTGCAGGTCGGCATGGACACGGTCGTCTCGACGCCCGCATCGATGGCGGCGGACATCCGCCGGCAGACCGCGGCATGGCCGGCGATCGTCAAGGCGGCCGGTGTGAAGGTCGGTCCTTAGTGGAACGACGCATCACAAAGTCATTTGACAATCATGTAGATATCTAGCATTCCTCGATTCGACGCGAACTCGTGAAACACCGGCCCGCCCGACCCGCCCGTCCGTGAAACCTTTCAGCCCGATCGCAGCCATGCGATCGCCTGGTCGATGCGCTCGACCGCGACGATCTCGAGTCCCGGGATCCCCTGCTTCGGGCGGTTCGCTGCCGGGCACAGGACCGTCCGGAATCCGAGCTTCGCCGCCTCGCGCAACCGCTCCTGCCCACGCTGCACCGGCCGGATCTCGCCGGCGAGCCCGACCTCCCCGAACACGACGAGCTTCGCGGGCAGCGCGCGGTTCTTGAACGAAGAGTCGATTGCGAGCAGCGCGGCCAGGTCGACGGCCGGCTCGTCGATGCGCACGCCGCCGACCGCATTGAGGAACACGTCGTAGCCGCCCACCTCGACCCCGCCATGGCGGTGGAGCACCGCGAGCAGCAGCGCCAGCCGCTGCGGGTCGAGCCCGACCGCCAGCCGGCGCGGGCTCGTGCCCTGGACCGGGTCGACCAGCGCCTGGATCTCGACCAGCAGCGGCCGCGAGCCTTCGACCGTCGCGACGACGGCGGATCCGGGCACCGGCACGGCGTGCTGCGACAGGAACAGCGCCGACGGATTGGACACTCCCTTGAGGCCGCGCTCGGTCATCGCGAAGACGCCGAGCTCGTTGGCTGCGCCGAAGCGGTTCTTGATCGCCCGCACGAGCCGGAACGCCGAATGCGGGTCGCCTTCGAAATAGAGCACCGCATCGACGATGTGCTCGAGCACGCGCGGACCGGCGATCGCGCCGTCCTTGGTCACGTGGCCGACGAAGATGACGACGATGCCGCGCTGCTTGGCGACGCGCGTCAGCTGCGCCGCGCATTCGCGCACCTGCGACACGCTTCCCGGCGCGCTCTGGAGCGCCTCGGTGTAGACCGTCTGGATCGAGTCGACGACGACGACCTCGGGCGCCGCGGTGTCGATCGCCGCGACGATCAGCTCGAGCTGGACCTCGGCGAGGATCTCGACCGGCGCGTTGACCAGGCCGAGCCGCTCGGCGCGCAGCGCGATCTGCTCGGGCGACTCCTCGCCGGTCACGTAGAGCACCTTGCGCGTGGCCCCCAGCGAGGCGCCGGCCTGCAGCAGCAGCGTCGACTTGCCGATGCCCGGATCCCCGCCGAGCAGCACGACGCCGCCGGGCACCAGGCCTCCCCCGAGCACGCGGTCGAACTCGTCGAGGCCGGTCGGCACGCGCGGCCGGTCGTGCGCGACGATCGACGCGAGCGGGCGCACGATCGACCGCGTGCCGGCGACCGACTGGAAGCGCGTCGACGGCGGCGTCGCGATGCTCTCGACCAGCGTGTTCCAGGCGCCGCAGCTCGGGCACTGGCCCTGCCACTTCGGCGCCTGCCCGCCGCACTCGGTGCAGGCGTAGACGGTCTTCGGCTTGGCCAAAGACGTCTTAGTCCAGCTCGGAAGGATGCACGACCGCCGTGCCGAGCTTGCCGACGACCACCCCCGCCGCCTGGTTCGCGATCGCCATTGCGTCGTCGAGCGGCGCGCCGGCCGCGACCAGCGCGGCGAGCGTCGCGATCACGGTGTCGCCGGCGCCCGAGACGTCGAACACCTCGCGCGCCACGGCCGGGATGTGGAACGCGCCGTCGGCGGTGAACAGGCTCATGCCCTCCTCCGAGCGCGTCACGAGCAGCGCTTCGAGGTCGAGCTCGCGGCGCAGCTTGTCGGCGCGCGCGGCAAGGTCGGCGTTGCTCGTCCACCGTCCCGCGACCTCGCGCAGCTCGGCCCGGTTGGGCGTGACCAGCGTCGCGCCGCGGTACTTGGCCCAGTCCTCGCCCTTCGGGTCGACGAGAACCTTGCGGCCGGCCGCGCGCGCCTGGTCGATCATCGCGCCGATGTGCGCGAGCCCGCCCTTGCCGTAGTCGGACAGCACGACGACGTCGGCGTCGTGCACGCGGTCGCCGAAGTCCTTGAGCTTCGCGGCGAGCACTTCCTGCGACGGCCGCGTCTCGAAGTCGATGCGCAAGAGCTGCTGCTGGCGGGCGATGACGCGCAGCTTGACCGTCGTCGGCAGCGACGGATCGTGGTGCAGCGAGGCGGCGACGCCGTCGGCGACCACCAGGCGTTCGATCGCGCGTCCGGCCTCGTCCGCGCCCACGACCGACAGGAGCGACGCCTTCGCGCCGAGCGAGGCGACGTTGCGCGCGACGTTGGCCGCGCCGCCGGGACGCTCGTCGCTGCGCGCGATGCGCACGACCGGCACCGGCGCCTCGGGCGAGATGCGATCGACGTCGCCGAACCAATAGCGGTCGAGCATCACGTCGCCGACGACGAGCACTTTTCCCTGCGCGACGCGATCGCGCCAGCGCGAGAAGCGCGGGCGCGCTTCGGCGGAGGCCACGGACGGAGGACGGTGGGTCGGCACGGGCGTTGGACAGCGGAAGGTCGCGCCGGATTATAGGGTTCATGCGCCGCCCCCCGGCGCTTTATTCCTTGTGGCGCTAAGCGCCTGCTCATTTATTCCTTCTCAGACCAGGGCCCGCCCGATAACTTTCGTTCGTTATCAAAAATTCGATTCGGACCATGTCGGTGGCTTTCGCCTCGGAATACCCGGCCCTGGAGCGTGCCGCACTCGACGCCCTCGAGCGCGCCGTCGAATGGCACGAGCGCGTCGTCTTCGCGTCCAGCTTCGGCGCCGAGGACATGGTGATCCTCGACCTGATCGCCGGCGCGCGGCTGCCGATCGCGACGTTCACGCTCGACACCGGCCGGCTGCCCCAGGAGACGCACGATCTCGTCGACGTGGCGCGCCGACGCTACGACGTCCCGATCGAGGTCGTCGTGCCGAACGCCGCCGACATCGAGGCGCACGTTCGGCTGCACGGCCCCAACGCGTTCTACGACGGCAAGGACCTGCGCGTCGAATGCTGCCGCATCCGCAAGGCCGCGCCGCTCGCGCGCGCGCTGGCCGGCGCCGGTGCCTGGGTGACCGGTCTCCGCCGCGAGCAGAACATCACGCGCGCGGGCGTCGAGGTCGACGAGCACGACGCGCTGCACGGCATCGCGAAGGTCAATCCGCTCGCGCACTGGTCGAACGACGACGTCTGGCACTACCTGCGCGCGCGCGACGTGCCGGTCAATGCGTTGCACGCGCGCGGCTACCCGAGCGTGGGCTGTGCCCCGTGCACGCGCGCCGTCGCACCTGGCGACGATCCGCGCTCGGGCCGCTGGTGGTGGGAGGCCCCGGAATCGCGCGAATGCGGGCTGCACCGCCGGCCGATCGCCGTGAAGGTCGCCTCGCCCGCGGAGGCGTCGCCGTGAGCGTCCCGTCCACCGTTCGCGCCGAGCGCACGCCGGCGGAATCGCTCGCGCGTCTCACCGACATCGACTGGCTCGAATCCGAGGCGATCCACATCCTGCGCGAGGTCGCCGGGCAATGCGCCAGCCCCGCGCTGCTGTTCTCGGGCGGCAAGGATTCGCTGGTGCTGCTGCGCCTCGCCGAGAAGGCCTTCCGCCCCAGCCGCTTCCCGTTTCCGCTGCTTCACGTCGATACCGGCCACAACTTCCCCGAGGTCATCGAGTTCCGCGACCGCCGTGCGGCCGAGCTCGGCGAGCGCCTGGTCGTGCGGAGCGTCGAGGACTCGATCGCCGCCGGCCGCGTCGTGCTGCGCCGGTCCGACGAGAGCCGCAATGCGCACCAGTCGGTGACGCTCCTCGACGCGATTGCCGAGTTCGGCTTCGACGCCTGCATCGGCGGCGCGCGCCGCGACGAGGAGAAGTCGCGCGCGAAGGAGCGCATCGTCTCGTTCCGCGACGCCTTCGGCCAGTGGGATCCCAAGCAGCAGCGGCCGGAGCTCTGGAACCTCTACAACGCGCGGGTCGGCCCGGGCGAGCACGTGCGCGTGTTCCCGATCAGCAACTGGACCGAGCTCGACGTGTGGCGCTACATCGCGCGCGAGAAGCTGGAGGTGCCGTCCCTGTACCTGGCCCATCCGCGCGAGGTCGTGCGCCGCGCCGGCGCGCTCGTGCCGGTGACCGCGCTCACGCCGGCGCGCGACGGCGAGAAGATCGAGACGCTGTCGGTCCGTTTCCGCACCGTCGGCGATGTCACGTGCACGGCGCCGGTGGCGTCGACCGCCGCGACGTTCGACGCGATCGTCGCCGAAACGGCCGCGGCGACCGTGACCGAGCGCGGCGCCACGCGCCTGGACGACCGCACGAACGACGTCTCGATGGAGCTGCGCAAGCGGCAAGGGTACTTCTGATGGACGTGCTGCGATGAACGTGCTGCGATTCCTAACTGCCGGCAGCGTCGACGACGGCAAGAGCACGCTGATCGGGCGCCTGCTCCACGACACGCGAACGATCCTCGCCGACCAGCTCGACGCGCTCGTGCGGACTTCGCACAAGCGTGGAACCGCGCTCGACCTGTCGCTCCTGACCGACGGCCTCGCCGCCGAGCGCGAGCAAGGCATCACGATCGACGTCGCGTGGCGCTACTTCGCGACGCCGGCGCGCAAGTTCATCGTCGCCGACGCGCCCGGGCACGCGCAGTACACGCGCAACATGGTCACGGCCGCGTCGACCGCGGACCTCGCCGTGCTGCTGGTCGACGCGCGCCAAGGCGTCGTCACCCAGACGCGCCGCCACGCGACGCTCGCGCACCTGCTCGGCGTGCCGCACCTCGTCGTCGCGATCAACAAGATGGACCTCGTCGGCTACGACCGCGCACGCTTCGACGAGATCGTGACGGCGTTCCGCGCCTTCGCGGCGCGAAGTGGCATCGGCGCCACGCGGTTCGTGCCGATGTCGGCGTCGGTCGGCGACATGGTCGTCGACCGCGGCGACCGGCTTGGCTGGTACGACGGGCCGACGCTTCTCGGACTGCTCGAGACGGTCGACGTGCGGAACACGCTCGACCGCGCGCCGCTGCGGTTCCCGGTGCAGCTCGTCCAGCGTTCCGTGTCGGGTGGCGCGCGCCGCTACCTGGGCCGCATCGAGGCCGGCGCGGTCCGCGTCGGCGAGCGCGTCTCGGTGCTGCCGTCGGGCCGCGAGACTCGCGTACGCGCGATCCATACGTACGACGGGCCGCTCGACCGCGCCGGGCTGCACGCGTCGGTCGCGCTCGAGCTCGACGACGAGCTCGACGTCTCGCGCGGCGACCTGATCGTGCGCGCGGGCGAAGCGCCAGCCGTGGTCTCGCGCATCGCCGCCGACCTGGCATGGCTCGCGGATGCGCCGCTCGACCCGCGCCGCAGCTACGTGCTTCGCCACGCCACGCGCGAGGTGCGTGCGCGCGTCGAGTCGCTGACGTGGCGCTGGGACGTCGAGACGCAGACGCGCGAAGTGCATCCGGCGACGCTCGAGGCGAATGGGATCGGGCGCGCATCGCTCACGCTCGGCGCTCCGATCGCGACCGACGACTACCGCGCGATCCGGGCGACCGGTGCATTCCTGCTGATCGACGAGGTGACGCATGCGACCGTCGCCGCAGGGATGGTGCACGCATGACCTGGCGTTGTTGACCCTCACGCTCCAGAGCCGCCGCGCCACGCGCGGCTTTTTCGAACTGTACATATAGCCACAAGTAATTATTAATTAGTTAATTATTTCCTACGGAGATATACGATGCGACGCAGCACCCTCGTCATCGGCGCCCTCGCCTTCGCGGCGACGAGCGCGGTCGCGCAGACCACGCTGCTCAACGTCTCGTACGACCCCACACGCGAGCTCTACCAGGATTACAACGCCGCGTTCGCGAAGGCGTGGCAGGCGAAGTCCGGCGAGAAAGTGTCGGTCAAGCAGTCGCATGCCGGGTCCGGTG
>DATBSV010000121.1:0-4702 GCA_036559685.1 Casimicrobiaceae bacterium | reverse complement strand
GTAGCGGCCGGCGCCGGTCTGGATCATCTCGGCGCTGACCCACTGCTGCTTGCCGTCGATCGCGTAGATGAAGAACGTGGCGAAGATGAAGCCGGGACTCTGCGCGAAGTTGACGCCCCAGCCGGTCTCGGCGCCCGCGGGTCCCCACCAGATGTCCGAATAGTCAGGGTCGATCGCGCGCGCCGGCGTCGCCAGGACGAACGCGACCGCGAGCGAGGCAAGCAGGCGTCGGAAGATCGGCATCATCGCCGCGATTCTACCGTGGCGGCCGCGCGAAGTTCACGCGCGAGCTCGATCCAGCGCCCCCGTGCCCCGATCGAGGGCTGCGCACCGGCCTGCGTGCACGCGTACGCGCCCGCGGCGGAACCGTCGGCAAGCGCGTCGGCGAGGTCGTCGCCGCGATCGAGCGCCGCGGCGAGCGCGCCGACGAATGCGTCGCCGGCGGCGGTGGTGTCGACGACCTCGACGCGCGCGGCCGACAGCCGATAGCGGCGCGTCGCGTCGGCCGCGACGACCCCGTCGGCGCCGAGCGTGACGATCGCTGCGAACGCGTGGCGGTCGGCCGCCGCGACGCAAAAGTCCATCGGGTCGACCGGCAGCGACGCCGCGCGGGCGATGGTCGCTGCCTCGTGCTCGTTGACGACCAGCACGTCGAGGGCGTCGAGCAGGTCGCTCGGTAGCGGCGCGGCAGGTGCGGCGTTGAGAACGACGAGCGCGCCGCGCGCGTCGGCCCGCTGCGCGGCGCGCGTGACCTCGGCGAGCGGCACCTCGAGCTGGAGCACGAGCGTCGTGCGTCCGTCGGCGTCGCGATCGGGAAGCATCGCCGCGTGCACCAGCGCGTTCGCGCCGGGCACGATCGTGATCGCGTTCGCGCCGCGTGCGTCGACATGGATCAGCGCCAGGCCGGTCGGCGCATCGACGAGAGCGATGCCGGCGGTCTCCACGCCGGCGGCGCGCACGAGCGCCAACGCCGCGCCGGCCATGGCGTCGCGGCCGACGGCACCGACCAGGGCCACCTGCGCACCCGCGCGGCGCGCGGCGAGCGCCTGGTTCGCGCCCTTGCCGCCCGGGTGCACCGCGTAGGCCGAGGCGCGTTGCGTCTCGCCTTCGCGCGGCAGGTGCTCGACGCGCGCGACGAGATCGGCGTTGATCGAGCCGAGGACGACGATCAGCCGGCGCCTCCGGCGGTGTGGACCGTGCCCTTGACCAGCAGGATGTTGCCGTAGGGCCGCAACTCGCCGGTGCGAACGACCGCGAACGCTTCGCGCGCTCGCTCGTAGAACGCCTGGCGCTCGAGGTGGCCGATCTCGATGTCGGCCAGGTCGTGGTCGGCCATCACGGCGGCGAAGTCCGCGACCGGCTCGGGCAGCGCGGTCGCATCCCCGACGACTTCCATCGTGAACGCAGCCGGCGACGCGTGCGTGTCGAGCGGCAGCACCTCGAGCACGGCGGCGAACACCTCGTGCGCCCCCGCGCCGGCGACCTGGATGACGCGCTTGCCCACCGACGCCGACGGGAAGTTCGCGTCGACGATGGCGATCTCGTCGCCGTGTCCCATCGAGGCGAGCGCGTGCAGCAGGTCGGGCGTGAGGAGCGGAGAGAGGCGCTTGAGCATGGGCGGGTCCCGCGGGTCAGAAGACGTGGCGCTCGAGCTTCGCACGATGCAGGATCGTCGTGGCGATCTCCTCGATCGACTTCGACGTCGTGTCGACGGTCGGGATGCCTTCGCGCTGCATCAGCGCCTCGGCCTCGCGCACCTCGTAGCGGCAGTTGTCGAGCGCGGCGTAGCGGCTGCCCGGGCGGCGCTCCTCGCGGATCTCGCGCAGGCGCTCGGGCTGGATCGTGAGCCCGAACAGGCGGCCGCGGTGCTCGTGGATCGAGCCCGGGAGCTTGTGGTCGGCGAAGTCGTCGGGCGTGAGCGGAAAGTTCGCGGCGCGGACCCCGAACTGCAGCGCGAGGTAGAGCGACGTCGGCGTCTTGCCGCAGCGCGAGACGCCGACCAGGATCACCTGCGCCTTCGCGAGGTCGCGCGTCGCGGCGCCGTCGTCGTGCGTCTGCGTGAAATTGATCGCCTCCATGCGCGCGAAGTACTCGTGGCTGTTCGCGATGCCGTGCGAGCGGCCGGCCGCGTGCGAGCTCTTCGCGAGGAGCTCGGCCTCGAGCGGCGCGATGAAGATCTGGAAGAGGTCGAGTGTGAGCGCCTTCGTGCGCGCGCGGATCGTCTCGCTCGCGTCCTCGTCGACGACCGAGCTGAACACGATCGGCCGCGTGTCCTCGGTCGCGCCGGTCTCGTTGACCAGCCGGATCGCCTCCTCGACCTTCTCGGGCGAGTCGACGAACGGGATCGTGATGCGACGGAACGCGACGTCCTCGAACTGGGAGAGCAGGCTGTTGCCGAGCATCTCGGCGGTGATGCCGGTGCGGTCGGACAGGAAGAACACCGTGCGCCGGCTCGGCATGGCGTCGACGTCCTCGCGTTATCGCCGATGGGCGAGCGAAGGGCCGCCCCGAGCTCGCCGCCCCCCTTGGGGGGGAACCGCGCGAAGCGCGTTCGGGGGGGACGTCACCTCACCAGCGCGACCACACCGGCTCGACGCCCGCGGGCAGCGGCGGCAGGTCGCCGAGGTCGAGCGTGCTCTCGCCCGGCCCGTGGTAATCGGAGCCGGTGGACGCGGCGAATCCGTGCACTCGCGCGTGCGTCGCGAATTCCGCGACCTGCGCGTTGGTATGCGACGGCGACAGCACCTCGAGCGCGTCGCCGCCCGCATCCTTGAAATCACCCAGTAGCTTGCGCAATCCCGCGCTGCCGTCGACCTTGTAGCGCCCCGGGTGCGCGAGAACTGCCACGCCGCCGGCACCGTGGATCCAGGCGATCGCCTGCGGCAGCGTCGTCCATTCGTGCTCGACGTAGCCGGGCTTGCCCGGCACGAGGTAGTTGCGAAACACGTCCTTCACGTCGCGCATGACGCCGGCCTCGACGAGGTAGCGCGCGAAGTGCGTCCGCGACACGAGCTGCTCGCTGGTGACGAACTTCATCGCCCCTTCGTAGGCGCCCGGGATGCCCGCGGCGGCGAGGGAGGCGCCGATGCGCTTCGCACGCCCCGAGCGGCCGCTGCGGATCTCGGCCAGGCCCGCGTTAAGCGGCGCGTCTTCCGGATCGATGTTGAGCGCGACGACGTGGACGGTGAGATCCTCCCAGCTGACCGACAGCTCGCTCCCGGGCACGAAGTCGATGCCGGCCTCGCGGGCCGCTTGCGTGGCCTCCGCGAGCCCGGATACTTCATCGTGGTCGGTCAGCGCGAGGACGTCGACGCCGCGCGAGGCGGCCCGGCGAACGACGGCCGCCGGGGATAAAAGTCCGTCGGAATAGGTCGAATGGCAGTGGAGGTCGTAGCGGGCGGTCACAACGCGATTTTACCACCCGCACCCCGGCGGAAACCCGCGTCGGGCGTGGCTTGGCGCCGCTTGTCGGCGCCTCTTGCGAGAATGACCCGAATCGGTGAAAAATATGCCATTGGGATAGGGTATGCCCCGTCGGGCGTCCCGCTGATCCCAGGAGGTGGGCCTGCCGTGAAGCTGCTCGAACGAGTCCTCAATCCGCGCGAGATCCGGCGCCGCCTGGGCCTCAATCAGGAACAGTTCTGGACCCAGATCGGCGTCACGCAGAGCGGTGGCTCGCGCTACGAGAGCGGCCGCGAGATGCCGCGCCCGGTGCGCGAGCTGTTGCGCCTGGTCCATGTCGAGCAGATCGACCTCTCGCAGGTCAAGCGCATCGACTTCGAGATCATCAGCTACCTCAAGGAAGCGCATCCGGACCTCTACCGGAGCCTGCGTCGGGCCGCGCGCGGCCGGCGCAACGCGCAGGGCCTGGGCAGCCTGCCGGGCCTCGACGACGACGGGACCGACGACCTACCGCTGGCGCCCGAGTCGTCGGCGCGCTGAGCGCCGCTTCCGCAACGCAGCACCCCGGGCAGCATTCCCCGCCGCGCTAGAATGACGGCGGGGCGCCGTCGCGTTGCTGCAATGCACTAGCGCGGCGATCATTGCACGGGGGCAGCGGCATGCGGGTCGGGGATCGCGTCGTTCCATTCGAACGGCTGCGCAAGGGGGACGTCGAGCGCGTCGGCGGCAAGAACGCCTCGCTCGGCGAGATGATCGGCGAGCTGGCCGGGGCGGGGATCCGCGTTCCCGGAGGCTTCGCCACCACCGCGGACGCGTTCCGCGAGTTCCTGGCCCAGGACGACCTCGCCGGACGCATCACCGGGCGTCTCAAGCCGCTCGACGTCGACGACGTGAAGGCGCTCGCCGCCGCGGGGGCCGACATCCGCCGCTGGGTCGTGGAGGCGCCGCTGCCGGCGGCGCTCCAAGCCGAGATCCGGACCGCGTTCGCGGCGCTCGACGCGGATGCGCCCGGCGCGAGCTACGCCGTGCGGTCGTCGGCGACTGCCGAGGACCTGCCCGACGCTTCCTTCGCCGGGCAACAGGAAACATTCCTTAATATCAGTGGAGTAGACAATATACTTCGCGCTATGCGCGAAGTATTCGCTTCACTGTGGAACGACCGCGCGATCGCCTACCGCGTGCACCAGGGCTACGCGCACGCCGACGTCGCGCTCTCGGCCGGCGTGCAGCGCATGGTCCGCAGCGACCAGGGAGCCTCGGGCGTCCTGTTCACGCTCGACACCGAGTCCGGCTTCGACCA
>DATBSV010000120.1:0-19287 GCA_036559685.1 Casimicrobiaceae bacterium | reverse complement strand
CGTCGCCTTCGACTATTTCCCGAACGCCCCGAAGGCCCGCATCACCCTGAACCGCGGCATGACCGAGCTGCCGGTGGTGGCAAGTGGGCTGGTCGACCTCGAGACGAAGCTGGGGAGCATCCTCGACAAGATCGACAAGCTCCCGCTCGACCAGATCGCCACCGACCTCAGGAAGGACCTCGAGTCGCTCGACCAGACGCTGACCGGCGCGACCAAGCTGATCAAGCGGGTCGACACCGAGCTCGTCCCGGGCATCAAGACCGATCTCGAGGCGCTGCAACGCACGCTCGGAAACGTCGACCGCACGCTCAAGCACGCGGATACGACGCTCAAGAACGCGGATGCGTCGCTCCTCGGGCCCGACGCGCCGGCGCAGCAGGAGCTGCGCGATGCGCTGAACGAGTTCACGCGCGCGGCACGCAGCCTGCGCGTGTTCCTCGACTACCTCGAGCGCCACCCGGACTCGGCAATCCGCGGCAAGCTCCAAGACAAGGGCGGGGCCAAATGATGAATCGACGAATCGCCCTCGTGGGACTCGCGCTCGGGATCGGGCTCGCGGCGGGATGCGGCACGTCTCCGCCATCGCGCTTCTACACGCTCGCCGCGACGGCGACCGCGACGGCCACGTCGACGCCGTCGACGCTGGTGATCGCGGTGGGGCCGGTGACGGTTCCCTCGATCGTCGACCGGCCGGAGTTTGTCGTGAGCACCGGCCCGAACGAGGTGCGGCTCGACGATTTCAACCGTTGGGCGGCGCCCGTGCAGGACGGCCTGTCGCGCGCGATCGCCGAGAACCTCGTCGCGATCCTCGGCACGCCGCGCGTGGTGCGGTTCCCGCAGACGCTCTCCGCCGAACCGGACTACCGCGTCGCCGTCGAGGTGCGCACGTTCGATTCGACGCCGGGAACGTCGGCGGTGCTCGACGCGGTGTGGACGGTCCGGCGGATGAAGGACGGCAAGACGCAGACCGGCCGCACGTCCGCGCGTGAAACGGTCACGGAGAGCGGTTTCGACGCGCTGGCCGCCGCGCACAGCCGCGCGGCAGCGCGCCTGAGCCAGGACATTGCGCGTGCGACGGCCGCGCTGCAGAGCGAACCTTAGACAGGCCATCCCACGCCACTCGAACGGAGCCGGGTCTCGTGATCTCGATTTCCACGATCCGATCCCTCGCGGTCGGTCTCGCCATGTTCGCCCTGGGCGCGTGCGCCCCGGTACCGGCAACTTCGACCTACGCTCCCTCGGTCGGCCAGCCCGGCAAGGACGTCGTGTGGGTGCCCACGCCTTCGGTGCTGGTCGACACGATGCTCGACATGGCGAAGGTGACGCCCGATGACTTCGTGATCGACCTCGGCTCGGGCGACGGACGCACGGTGATCGCCGCCGCCATGCGGGGCGCCCGCGCGCTGGGCATCGAATACGAAGGCGAGATGGTCGCGCTGTCGCGGCGCAATGCGCAGCAGGCGCGCGTTGCCGATCGCGCGACGTTCGTGCAGCAGGACCTGTTCGAGTCGGATTTCTCGAAGGCGACCGTCGTCACCATGTTCCTGCTGCCCGACATCAACCGGAAGCTGATGCCCAAGCTTCTGTCGCTGAAGCCGGGCACGCGCATCGTGTCGAACTCGTTCCCGATCGGCGACTGGGTGCCGGATCAGTCCATCATCCTCACTTCGGAGAACGGGTGCGAGACGGCGTGGTGCACGGCGATGTCCTGGGTCGTCCCCGCGCGCGTCGTCGGGACGCATGCGACGCCGCACGGCGAGCTGTCGCTCGACCAGTCGTTCCAGATGCTCTCCGGTACGCTCAAGACCGCGGACGCCATGGTTCCGGTCGAGGGCCGCGTCGTCGGGGAAGAGGTCGTTCTCAAGGCCGGCGAGCGCGAGCTCCGCGGTCGTGTCGTCGCCGGGCGCGTGACGATTCCGTAACGCGCGTCATCGAGTGCCGCGCAAGCCCGTTCGCGGCTGCAGCAGTCCACGCGCGGCCTGCCTCACGTCCGGCGACGAAAAGCGGAACGTGGCACGGTCCAGCACGTAGTGGATGAAGCCGCTCGCGAAGCCCAGTGCGAGCAGCACCGGCACGAACGGCGACGAGCGCAGCCACCGCGCCGCCTCGCCGTACAGGCGATCGGCGTACGCATAGTCGTCGCTCACGGCCTGCACTTCCATGAACGGAAGCAGCAACGCGGAGAGCACGGCGAGCACGAGGATGACCGCCCACCCGCGCCGATTCACGGGCGCCAGCAACCGCTGCCAGCGCGCGCCCGGCGCGTCCGTCGCTCCGGACGCCGCGAGCGACGTGAGTCCCATCGCGGCGCTCCAATGCTGCACGCTCCACACCACGATGAACAGGAACGGCGCCCGCGCGAGGAACGCGACCAGTACCATCGCCGAGACGCCCACGACGTACAGCACGCGCGGCAACGACCGCTGCGGCGAGCGCAGCTCGACGCGCAGCATCAGGACGGTCAGCACGACCACCACGAGGATGCCGCCGTCGCGCAGCGTGCGCGCGAACAGGTCCGCGCCGACCGCTCCCATCAGCGGATCCATCCAGCGGTCCTGGAAGGCGATCGTTCCTGCGAGGGCTTCCGCCACCACGACGAAGCCGCCGCCGACGACCAGCGCGTACCAGCGATCGAGCCGTCGCGCGAGCGCGTCCGGCGCTCGGCCCGCGCGCGCACGGTAGAGGCTGAGCAGCCCGAAGTGCTGCGCGGCAAAGTGGTAGCTCACCAGCAGGTAATCGACGACCGCGATGACGACGACGCGCTCGTCGAGCGGCAATGGCAGCACGCTCTCGGGGGCCAGGAGCAGGAAGAAGCAGACCGCGATGATGATCAGCGGAGCCACGATGAAGCGTCCCCGCTGCGCAGTCAGTAACGGGCGGTACGCCGGTGTCGCGTAGGCGAGCCAGACCGATGCAACGCGGTGGCCGAACCACAAGGGCACGGCGAGCGCGAAGAACAATACATCGACCGCGCCGGCGCGCACGTCGTCTTGACCCCATGACAGCCACAGGACCAGCGGGGCCATCCACAGAGCGTTCAGGACCCAGACGAGATCCCAGGCCGGGCTCTTGATCCAACGCATGGACCGGACTATGCCGGAACCAGGCGCAAGTGCGTGATCTCGGACGGCGCGCCAAGCCGCTTTGGCGGTCCCCAGTAACCGGTGCCGCGGCTCACGTAGACCCACAGCGTGCCGAGGCGATGCAGGCCGGCGTTGAACGGCTGGTAGAAGCGCACGAAGAAGTTCCACGGCACGAACTGACCGCCGTGCGTGTGGCCGGAGAGCTGGAGGTCGACGCCGGCATGCTGCGCCTCGAGTGCGGAGCGCGGCTGATGCGCGAGCAGCACGCGCACGGTGTCCTCGGGTGCGCCGGCGAGCGCCCGATGGGGATCGCTCGTGTGCCCTTCGACGAACCGGCCCGCGCTGTAGTCGGTCACGCCGGCGATCACGATATTCGCGCCATCGTGACGCAGGCTGACGTGCTCGTTGAGCAGCACGCGCATCCCGAGGCGCTTGAGCTCGGCGACCCACGCGTGCACGCCCGAGTAGTACTCGTGGTTGCCGGTCACGAAGTAGGTGCCGTGCCGCGCGGTCATGCGTCCGAGCGGAAGCGTGTGCGCGCCGAGCTCGCGAACGCTGCCGTCGACGAGGTCGCCGGTCACGGCGATGAGGTCGGCGTCGAGCGCATTGACGCGATCAACAACGGCATCGACCTGCGCGCGCCGGATCGTCGGTCCGACGTGCAGGTCAGTGACCTGGACGATGGTGAAGCCGTGCAATTCCTCGGGAAGGTTGGAGATCGGGACCTCGACACGACGCACGCGCGGCACCCGACGCGCGTTCCAGAATCCCAGCAACGTCAGTGCGCCGGCCAACAAGGGCACGGCCGCTGCGGACGCCGATTGCAGCGCGGCAAACGATTCGCTCGACAACAATGCAGCGGGCAAGGCATACGCGACGATCAGCAGGACGTCGCGCACCAGCGTCAGCATGAAGAGCGAGGAGAACGCACCCGCGGCGATCAGGCCGGCGTACGACAGGCGATCGGCCTGGGATCCGTGGCGCGCGCGGCGTGAGGTCGCAGCGAACGGGAGGAGGGCGGCGGAAGCCGCGATCGCCGCCAGCACCGCGGCGAAGGCGAGTGGTCCTCCGGGTAGCGACGGAAGGAGCCGCAGCCCGATGTAGAGGTGGAGAGCGAGGTCGAACGCCAGCAACCGGAACATCGTTGCAAGGTGGGGACGTCCGGCCTTGGACCAAGGCTTGCGCAGAGGAAGTAAGATGGAATAGCATTCCACCTTGACTGCCGGCCCACCGGGACCGGCGGCACCCTGGAGGAGCAGTCGTTCCCGTGGCATCGCTCTCGACGCCGAAGGCGACCGGCGACATCGCGCGGCCCGCGTCGTGGGAAGCCGCGCCTACCGCCGCCGATGCGTTGGGGCCGAGCCCCGCCGGACAATCGCGCGCCATGCGCATGCTGCGCAGCGTCGCGTGGAACCTGCTGCCGCCGCTGACGTTCGTCGCGATGGTCGGGCTGTGGTGGGGCGCGGTCGAGCTGTTCCGGATACCCGCCTACCTGCTGCCCGGTCCCGGCGCCGTGTTCGCGCGCCTCGTGACCGACGCGGGTCTGTTGTGGACGCACTCGCAGGTCACGCTGATCGAGATCCTGCTGGGCTTCGGGCTCACGATCGTCATCGCGATTCCGCTCGGTCTCATCATCGCGCTCTCGCCGCTAGCGAAGCAGATCGTCTATCCGCCGATCATGCTGATGCAGCTCGTACCCAAGATCGCGGTCGCGCCGCTGTTCCTGATCTGGCTCGGGTTCGGGATAGAGTCGAAGGTCCTGCTCACGATCCTGATGACATTCTTCCCGCTGCTGCTCGCCAGCATCAGCGGTTTCCAGATCCTCGACGACCGCTACCTGTATCTCACGCGCTCGATGGGCGCGACGTGGTGGCAGACGTTCCGCTACCTGCGCTTTCCGGCGGCGCTGCCGGTGATCTTCTCGGGCATCAAGACGTCCGCGACGATCGCGGCAACGGCGGCGATCGTCGCCGAGTTCGTCGGCGCCAACAAGGGTCTCGGCTACGTGCTGTTGCGTGGTACCAGCACGATGGACATCGAGCTCGTGTTCGCCGTGCTGGTCGTGCTGACGATCGTCGGCATCGCGATCAATTACATCGTCGAGTTCTGGGAGTGGGCGATGACGCCCTGGCAGCGCGCGAAGAATACTTAGCTGGTTAATCTTTTCACGAGGAGGTCCCATGCGTCACTCGATCCGCCAGTCGCTCGTCGCCGGCGCGTTCGCCGCCGCAGCAACAGGTTTCGCCGCGGCCCAGACGGTCGCGGTACCGTTCCAGCTCAACTGGATGGCCGGCGGCGCCAACGCGGGCTTTGCCGCGGCCGTCGTCGAGGGCTACTACAAGGACGCCGGCCTCGACGTCACGATCATCCAGGGCAACGGCTCGGGCAACACCGCGCAGATGGTTGCCAGCGGCCGCGCGCAGCTCGCGTACGCCGACGCGGTCGCGGTGAGCCAGCTCATCGCCAAGGGTGCGCCGATGAAGATCGTCGCGACCGTCTACCAGTCGAACCCGAACGCGGTCATGTCGCTCAAGAAGACCGGCATCAAGTCGGTCGCCGACCTGAGGGGCAAGAAGGTCGGCGTGCCGTCCGGCTCTTCGCAGACGACGATGCTGCCGCTCCTGCTCAAGTCGAACAACCTGAAGGAGTCCGACATCAACATGATCGACATGCCGGTCGCGTCGATGGTGCCGGCGCTGCTGCAGGGGCAAGTGGATGCTGTTTTGGGATCGATCGACGCGTACCAGATCCAGGCCGAGGCGCAGGGTGCGCAGCTCGACGTCTACCGGTTCGCCGACCACGGCGTGCCCACGGTCAGCACGTCGATCTTCGCGAGCAACCAGTACCTGAAGGACAACCCGGAGCTCGTGCGCAAGTTCGTCGCGGCGAGCCTCAAGGGCTGGGGCTTCGCGCTCGACAACCCGGACAAGACGATCAAGGACGTCAAGGTCGTGTTCCCGGAAGTGAACGAGAAGCTCGCCGCGGCCGAGCTCAAGGCGATCACGCCGCTCTTCTGCAGCGGCGGCGCGAAGTACTTGGGCAAAGCCGAGGACGCGCTGTGGACGAAGTCGCAGGAGCTCCTCTCCGAGGTCAAGCTGCTCCCGGCCGGCCAGGATCCGAAGACGTACTACACGAACGACTTCCTGCCGCCAGCGAGCCAGATGCGCGCCTGCAAGTCGTGAACTACGCGGATCTCCACGTCGGGCTCGCCTTTCGCAGCCCGGGACGCACGATCACGGAGGCGGACGTCGTGGCGTTCGCCGGCCTCACCGGCGACTATTCCGAGCTCCACACGAGCGAGGTGTACGGGAAGGCGAGCCAGTTCGGGCGCCGCGTCGCGCACGGCATGCTGGGCCTCGCCTACGCGCATGGCCTGATGTGGCCGCGCACCGGCGAGCTTCGCGAGACGGCGATCGCGTTCCTCGGCATCTCGGACTGGCGCTTCGTCGGCCCGATTTTCCTCGGCGACACGATCTTCGTGAACTACCGGATCGCGGAGCTGCGCGACAGCCAGTCGAAGCCGACGCAGGCGATCGCGACGTTCGACGTCGAGGTCGTCAACCAGGACGACGCGGTTGTGCAGCGCGGGAAGAAGGTGCTGCTCGTTTCGAAGGTGCCTTTGGGCGGCGTCGAGGCATCGAAGGGATGAACGAAACGACCAAATCGGGCGTTCCGATCCGGATCCACCGGGTCACCAAGACCTTCGGCGAAGGCACGGCGAAGCCGTTCCTCGCGCTCAAGCCGGTGAGCGTCGACATCGAGGCGGGCGAGTTCGTCTCGGTCGTCGGCCCGTCGGGCTGCGGCAAGAGCACGCTGATGCTGATGGTGGCGGGGCTGTTGCCGCGCAGCAGCGGCGAGATCGCGATCGCGGGCACGACGGTCGACCGGCCGGTGACCGACGTCGGTATCGCGTTCCAGGATCATCTGTTGCTCGACTTCCGCACCGCGCTCGACAACGTCACGCTTCACGCCGACATCCGGGGCCTGCCGAAGAAGAAGATCGAGGCGCGCGCGAAGGAGCTGTTCGCGCAGCTCAACCTGTCGCAGGCGACGCACAAGTACCCGCGCCAGCTCTCGGGCGGCATGCGCCAGCGCGTGTCGCTGATCCGCACGCTGGTGCACGATCCGTCGCTGCTCCTGATGGACGAGCCGTTCGGCGCGCTCGACGCGCTGACACGGCTCCAGGTGCGCACCGATCTCGAGGCGCTCTGGCTCAAGCGCCGGCCGACCGTGCTCTTCATCACGCACAGCGTCGAGGAGGCGGTTGGCCTGTCCGACCGCATCCTCGTGATGGGCCCGAGCCCGGGCGAGGTCGTCGAGGAGATTCGCGTCGACCTGCCGCGGCCGCGCCCGATCGTGCTCGGCGACGTCAAGGAATTCGCCGCCTACGTCGAGCGCATCCACCGCCAGTTCGAGCGGCTCGGCGTGCTGCATGGCATCGAGGTCCCCGCCGCCGGCGAGGTCCGCGAATGAGCGAGCCGGTGACGAAGGTCGTGAACGGCGCGATCGCCGAAATCGGCCTCGACGGCGGACCGCTCAACCTCGTGACGCGGGATCTCCTGCGCGCGCTCGATCGAGCGCTGGGTGAGGTCGCCGCGGATCCGGCGCTCCGTTGCGCGATCCTGCACGGCGGGCGCGGGCGGGCATTCTGCGCGGGCAGCGACATCAAGGAGTTCGCCGGGATCCGCCACGATGCGAGCGAACGCAAGATCCTGTACGAAGACATGGTGCTGCGCCGGCTCGCACGGATGCCGATGCCGACGATCGCCGCGATCGATGGCCCGGCGCTTGGCGGCGGCTTCGAGCTCGCGCTCGCGTGCGATCTGCGCGTTTGCACGCGGTCCGCGTCGCTCGGGCTCACCGAGTCGCGGCTCGGCGGCCTCGCCGGCAACGGCGCGGTGCGCGCGACGCGCCTAGTTGGGCCTTCGCGCGCGAAGGAGCTCCTGTTCACCGGCGAGACGATCGACGCCGACAAGGCGCTCGCGTGGGGGCTCGTCAATCGCGTGGTCGACGGCTCGGCGCTCGAGGCCGCGCGCGCGCTCGCGGCGACGATCGCCGCCCGCGGCCCGCTGTCGAACAAGCTAGCGAAGGAACTCGTCGCCGCGGCGCAGGACGACGAGCTCGACGCCGCGCTCACGCGGTCGACGGTCGCGCAGCAGGCGATCTTCGAGAGCGATGACCTGCATGAAGGCGTGGCCGCGTTCTTCGCGAAACGCGCGCCGGACTTCACCGGACACTGAAACGGCCTCCATGGAAAAGATCACGGCGGACGAGGCGGCGCAGCTGATCGAGGACGGCGACGCGATCCTGATCAGCGGCTCGGGCGGCGGCCACTCGGTGCCCGAGGCGCTGCTCGCGGCCATCGAGCGACGCTTCCTCGCCGAGGGCAAGCCGCGCGGGCTGACGTCGGTCAGCGTCGTCGGCGTCGGCGACCGCGCGTTGCTCGGAGCCTCGCATCTCGCGCACGAAGGGTTGCTCAGGCGCGCGATCACGAGCGCGCTGGTCGATTCGCCGGGACTCGTCAAGCTCGCGGCCGAGGACAAGATCGAGGCGTACACGCTGCCCCAGGGAGTGCTGTCCCAGATCATGCGCGACATGGCGGCGGGGCGCCCGGGCCTCATCACCAAGACCGGGCTGCACACGTTCGTCGACCCGCGCCAGCAGGGCGCGCGCCAGAGCCAACGCACGCCGCCCGATTTCGTCGAGGTGATCGAGCTGCTCGGCGAGGAGTGGCTGCTGTTCAAGCCGATCCCGGTCACCGTTGCGTTCCTGCGCGGAACGACGGCGGACGAGGACGGCAACGTGACGATGGAGGAGGAAGCCGTGCTCGGCGAGATGCTCGCGATGGCGCAAGCCACGCGCCGCGCCGGAGGCATCGTCGTCGTGCAGGTCAAGCGCATGGCGAAGCGCGGGACGCTGCACGGCAAGCACGTGAGGATCCCGGGCATCCTCGTCGACTTCGTCGTCGTCGACCACGAGCAGCGCCAGACCTACGCGACCTACTACGACCCGAGCTACTCGGGCGAGCTGCGCATCCCCAACGACGCGATCACCCAGCTCCCGCTCGGACCGCGCAAGGTGATCGTGCGCCGTGCCGCGATGGAGCTGTTCCCCGGTGCGATCTGCAACCTCGGCGCGGGCGTGTCGACCGGCCTGTCGACGATCGCGGCCGAGGAAGGCGTGCTCGATGCGGCGATCCTGACCAACGAGCAGGGGATCATCGGCGGTGCGCCGATCACCGGCCGCGACTCGGGCGGCGGCCAGAACTTCGCCGCGATGATCGATCAGCCATCGCAGTTCGACTTCTACGACGGCGGCGGGCTCGACCTGGCATTTTTGTCATTCGCCGAGGTCGACCGCGAGGGCAACGTCAACGTCAGCCGCTTCGGCGACCGGATCATCGGCGTCGGCGGCTTCATCAACATCGCCCAGAACGCACGCTGCGTCGTGTTCGGCGGCACGCTGACCGCGGGCGATCTCGACGTCGCCTGGGAGAACGGCCGCACCGTCATCCGCAAGGAGGGCCGGCACCGCAAATTCGTCCCGAAGCTCGAGCAGGTCTGCTACAACGCGTCGATCGGCCGGGAGCTCGGCCAGGTGACGCTGTTCGTGACCGAGCGTGCGGTGTTCCGCGTCGGCCCGGACGGGCTCGAGCTTTGCGAGGTTGCGCCCGGGCTCGACGCGGAGCGCGACGTGATCGCGCACATGGGCTTCCGCCCGGCGATCGCGAAGGACCTGAAGACGATGGACCCGCGCATCTTCCGGCCCGAGCGCATGGGGCTCGCGGCCGACATACAGAAGAAGCCGCGAAGCTATCGCTCGAAACGTGTCGCCCGATGGCACGCGTCGCGCGGCAAGGCGGCCGAGTGAGCGACGCCCGCATCACCGGCGCGACGCGCCTTTATGCGATCCTGGGCGACCCGATCGCGCAGGTAAAGTCGCCGACGCTGTTTACCGAACGGTTCGCGCAGGCGGGCATGAACGCCGTCATGGTGCCGATGCACGTGCTGCCCGACCGCTTCGATGCGGCGATGGCGTCGCTGATGGGCCTCGGCAACGTCGACGGTCTCGTCGTGACGGTGCCGTACAAGGGACGAGCAGCGGCGTTCGCGACGCGTCTCGGCAAGACGGCGAGCGCGATCGGCGCGGTCAATGCGCTGCGGCGCGAGCGCGACGGCAGCTGGACCGGCGACATGTTCGACGGCGTCGGGTTCGTGCGCGGGGCCGAGCGCAAGGGCTACGCGGTGCAAGGTCGCAAGGTGGCGCTGTTCGGCGCAGGCGGCGCGGGCAGCGCCATCGGGTGCGAGCTCGTGGCCGCAGGCGCGGCTGCGCTCGCGATCCTCGATCCGGCGCGCGATCGCGCCGACGCCCTCGCCGCGCGGCTCGCCCGCGCGTTCCCCGGCGTGCCGATCGCGGCGACCCTCGCGGTGCCGCCGGATGTCGACATGATCGTCAACGCGTCGACGATCGGCATGCAGGACGGCGACGGCCTGCCCACCGACCTGGGCACGCTCGACCGCGGCACGCTCGTCGGCGACGTCATCAACGCCGATGCGCCATCGCCGATGATCCGCCACGCGATGCGCCACGGCTGCCCGTTCGTGACCGGCCGCGAGATGTTCGAGGGCCAGGCCGACGCGCTGATGGCGTTCTTCGGACGGCATTGACGATGGCGCACGTTCCCGCCGAACGCTGCCTGGGCATTCTCGAGCTGCTCGCCGACGGCGCGCGCGAGATGCCGCTCGGCGAGATCGCCGAGCGTCTCGCCGTGCCGAAGAGCGGCGCGCACCGGCTGTTGACCACGCTCGTCGACCTCGGTTGGGCCGAGCAGGAGCGCAGCACCGGCTTCTACCGGCTCACGATGCGTCTCGCGGTGCTCGGGCAGCGCTTCTACCACGCGTCGGGCGTGCCGGACATCTGCCAGCCGGTGCTCGACCGCTTCGCGCAGGACTGCCGCGAGTTCGCGCGACTCGCGGTCGTCGACGGCAGCGCGCTGGTGTGGATCGCGCACGCGCAAGGCGCGGTCGGTGGGCTGGTCTACCAGCCGACGCAGACGACCGAGCCGGTGCCGCTCTACGCGACCGCCAGCGGCAAGGCGTGGCTCGCCACGCTGCGCGAGCCCGAGGCGCTCCAGCACGTCGCCAACCAGGGCGGCTTCCGCGACGCAGACCGATATGGCCCGAACGTGATCCGCTCGACGGACAAGCTCGTGCAGGAGTTGCGCCTGACGGCGCGGCGCGGCTTCGGCGTCGCGCACAACGAGGCGGAGCCGGGCGTCACCGCGATCGCCGCGGCGATCCGGACCGGACCCGACAACGCCGCGGTCGGGACCGTCAGCATTGCCGGTCCTAGTGCACGCATGACCGAAAGTCGCGAGCGCGAGCTCGCGCCGCGCGTCGTGCAATGCGCGACCGAGCTGTCGAGCTTGTGGCCGGTTCGGCCGAGCGGGCGCGCGGCGCCGCCGACGAACGACGTCGACCGGGCGGCATAGCTCACGTCGATGGCGATCCTGCTCGGCTGCATCGCCGACGACTTCACCGGCGCGACCGACCTCGCGAACAACCTGGTCCGCGGTGGCATGCGGACGGTCCAGGCGATCGGCGTGCCGGTCGACGCGCCGCCGCAGGACGTCGACGCCGTCGTCGTCGCGCTCAAGTCGCGCACGATTCCCGCGCACGATGCCGTCCGCCAGTCGCTCGACGCGTTGCGATGGCTGCGGCAGCATGGCGCGAAGCAGGCCTATTTCAAGTACTGCTCGACGTTCGACAGTACGCCGCAGGGCAACATCGGGCCGGTCACCGAAGCGTTGCTCGACGCGCTGGGCGCAGGCTTCACGATCGCGACGCCGGCGTTTCCCGACAATGGCCGCACCGTGTTCCGCGGCTACCTGTTCGTTGGCGACGTCCTCCTGAACGAAAGCGGCATGCAGCATCACCCGCTGACGCCGATGACCGACGCGAACCTCGTGCGCGTGCTGCAATCGCAGTGCAGCTGCAAGGTCGGTCTCGTCGACTACCGTATCGTTGCGAGCGGCGCCGAGGCGATCCGTGCGCGGTTCGACGAGTTGCAGCGCGACGGCGTGAGCGTCGCCATCGTCGACGCGGTGTCGAACGACGATCTCATGCGGCTCGGACCCGCGCTCAAGGACATGCCGCTGGTGACCGCGGGCTCGGGCGTGGCGATCGGGCTTCCGGCGAACTTCGGTATCAAGCCCTCGAATGCTGCGAGCGAGCTTCCCCAAGCAACGGGCCGCCGCGCGATCGTGTCGGGCTCGTGCTCGACGGCGACGAACCGGCAGGTTCGCGCCTTTGTCGACGGCGGCGGAGCGGCCTTTCGCATCGATCCCCTGCGCATGGACAACGTCGTGACCGAAGCGCTCGCATGGGCCGACGCTCAGCCGAAGGACGCGACGGTGCTCGTGTACTCGACCGCGACGCCCGACGAGGTCAAGGCGGCGCAGGAGAAATTGGGTGTGCAAGGGGCGGGCGAACGACTCGAGCAGGCACTGGCGGCGATCGCGGCGGGGCTGGTCGAGCGCGGCGTCGGCCAGCTCGTCGTCGCCGGTGGCGAAACCTCGGGAGCGTGCGTTCAGGCGCTCGGCGTCACGCAGCTCCGCATCGGCCCGCAGATCGATCCGGGCGTGCCGTGGTGCCATGCGACGCCGGCCGCTGCGCCAGCAGGACTCCATCTCGCGCTCAAGTCGGGCAACTTCGGTACCGACGACTTCTTCACCAAGGCGTTCGCGCAACTTCGATGACGGAAACGAGGGCCCGCGACGAGATCTGCCGCATCGGCGCGAGCCTGTACGCGCGCGGATACGCGCATGGCACGGCCGGCAACATCAGCGTGCGGCTCGCCGACGCCATCCTGATCACGCCGACCGACGCGTGCCTGGGCTTCCTCGATCCGGCGCGTCTCGCCAGGCTCGACGCGAGCGGGCGCCAGGTCGATGGCGACCGCGCGAGCAAGACTATCGCATTGCACACGGCGATCTACGCTGCCGCTTCCCGCTACGACGCAGCGACCGCGTGCGTGATCCACACCCACAGCGCGCATTGCGTCGCGCTGACGATGCGGGAGCCTCGGGACGAGCTCCTCGCGCCGATCACGCCGTATTTCGTGATGAAGGTCGGGCACGTGCCGGTCGTTCCTTACGACCGTCCGGGGGCGCCGGCGGTCGCCGAACGCGTGGCCGAGGCGATCCGCCGATACGGCGACGCCGGCACGCCGATCCGCGCCGTCATGCTCGCGCGCCTCGGACCGAACGTTTGGCACGACACGCCTGCTGCCGCGATGGCGGTGCTCGAGGAGGTCGAGGAGACCGCGCGGCTCGTCGCGCTCGCCGGGGGCTCCATTCCACCGCTGAGCGAGGCGCAGATCGACGAGCTGCGCCGTACCTTCGGCGCGCGTTGGTGAGGCCATGCCGAAGTTCGCCGCCAACCTGTCGATGATGTACCAGGAGCACGCGTTCCTCGACCGGTTCGCCGCGGCGGCGCGCGACGGATTCGAGGCGGTCGAGTACCTGTTCCCGTACGACTTTCCCGCCAAGGACATCGGCGCGCGGCTGCGCGACCACGGGCTTCAGCAGGTGCTGTTCAACGCGCCGCCCGGCGACTGGGCGAGCGGCGAGCGCGGTTTCGCCTGCCTCCCCGGGCGCGACGCGCAGTTCCGGGATGCGATCGCGCACGCGCTCGACTACGCGCGCGCGCTGCGTTGTCCGCGCGTCCACGTGATGGCCGGGCTTGCGCCGGGCGGCGCGTCGCGCGAGACGCTACGCGCCATCTACGTCGAGCGCCTGCGGTATGCCGCGGAAGCCGGCGCGACCGCGGGCGTGACGATGCTCATCGAGCCGATCAACACGCGCGACATCCCGGGCTTCTTCCTCAACCGCCAGGACGAGGCGCACGCGATCGTCGCTGAGGTCGGCTCGCCGCATCTCAAGGTCCAGATGGACCTGTACCATTGCCAGATCGTGGAAGGCGATGTCGCGATGAAGATCCGTCGATTCGTGCCGACCGGCAACGTCGGCCACGTGCAGATCGCCGGCGTGCCCGAGCGGCACGAGCCCGACGTCGGCGAAGTCCACTATCCGTACCTGTTCGACGTGCTCGACACGAGCGGCTACGACGGCTGGGTCGGTTGCGAATACCGGCCGAGAGACGGCACGTCGGCGGGCCTCGGCTGGTTCGCGCGCGAACGCGCGGCGCGGCGCTGACCTTGCCTACCGCGATCGTCACCGGCGGCGCGCGCGGCATCGGGCTGGCGATCGCCAAGGCGCTCGCGGAGGCGTCGTTCGACGTCGCCGTCGTCGATCTCGAGCCCGTTTCCGAGCCCGGCGGCAAGATCGTGTCGTTTGCATGCGATGTCGCCGACGTCGACGGCCACGCGGCGCTGGTGGCGGAGGTCGCCGATCGCCTCGGTCCGGTGCATTGCCTGGTCAACAACGCCGGCGTGACGTCGCTCACGCGCGGCGACATGCTCGACCTGACGCCCGCGAGCTTCGACCGCTGCGTCGCCGTCAACTTGCGCGGCGCGTTCTTCCTCACGCAGGCGGTAGCGCGCGCGATGATCGCGGCGGACGCGGACGGCTCGCGCTCGCCGTACCGGTCCGTCGTGACGATCGGCTCGGTCAACGCCGAGATCCTGGGTCTCAACCGCGCCGACTACTGCATCACCAAGGCGGGCCTGTCGATGATGAGCAAGCTCTACGCCGGTCGGCTCGCGGCCGCGCGCATCCACGCGTTCGAGATCCGGCCCGGCATCGTGCGGACCGACATGACCGCGCCGGCGCGCGAGAAGTACGAACGCTACATCGCCGGCGACGGCGTGCCGCTAGGGCGCTGGGGCGAGCCCGAGGACGTCGGGACGACCGTCGCGACGATCGCGCGAGGGCTCCTGCCGTTTTCGACCGGGGAGATCGTCAACGTCGGCGGCGGGATGCACCTGCACCGCGTGTGATACGCGATCCAGCGGCTCGCCCAGCTAGGAAAGTCCGGTCACCGGCACCAGCGCGCCGTGGATCGCCTTCGCGCGGCGCGACGCGAGGAACTCGATCACACTCGCCAGGTCGTCGGGCGCGACCCAGGTCGTCGGGTCGACGTCCGGCATCGACTTGCGGTTCTCGGGCGTATCGAGGGTGGTCGGCAGCACCGCGTTGACGTTGATTCCCTTGCCGCGGAGCTCGGCCGCCATCGACTCGGTCAGCCGCATCACCGCCGACTTGGACGCTGCATAAGCGCCCATTTGCGCGCCGCCCTTCTGCGCACCGAACGCGCCGACGTTGACCACGGCGCCGCGCCCGCGCTCGAGCATCACGGGCACGACCGCCCGTGCTGCGTTGACGAGCGTCGTGACGTTGAGGTCCATCATGAGCTTCCATGTGGCGTCACTCGTCGCGTGCACGTCTTCGCCCATCCTGAAACCGCCGGCGAGGTTGCACAGCACGTCGATGCGACCGAACCGCTCGACGGCGGCGCGCGCCATGCGCTTCGCATCGTCCGCGTCGAGGAGGTTGGTCGCAACGCGCAGCGCGCGACCGCCGGTTCCGAACGCGCTGTCCAGCGCCTCGGCGCGCAAGTCGACGAGCACGAGGTCGTCGCCGAGCGTCTCGAAAGCGCGCGCAACGGCTTTGCCGAGATTGCCGGCGGCGCCGGTGATAACGACGACGCGCGCGTCATGATCCGTCATGCGCGTAGCGTACACTCGAACGATGGCGATGACCCCGGAACGCGTGCAGGACGCGTCGCGCCTCCTGTGCGACGCGTGGACGAGCGGCGAGGTCATCGACGCGCTTCCGGATCCGGTGCGTCCGGGTTCGCGCGAGGAGGGTTACGCGATCCAGGCGCTGCTCGAATCGCGCAGCGCGCAGCCGCTTTACGGCTGGAAGATCGCGGCGACCGGCAAGGAAGGGCAGAAGCACATCAATGTCGACGGGCCGCTCGCCGGCCGGCTGCTCGCCGAGCGCGTCGTCGCGAACGGCGGCAGCGTGCCGTCGTCGCCGAACCGCATGCGCGTGGCCGAGGTCGAGTTCGCGTTCCGGATGGGACGCGGCCTCGCGCCGCGCGACGCGCCCTACACGGCCGACGAGGTGCTCGACGCCGTCGCCACCGTGCACGCGGCGATCGAGATCCCGGATTCGCGCTACGAGGATTTCACGGCCGTCGGCGCGGCGCAGCTCATCGCCGACGACGCCTGCGCGCACTATTTCGTTTGCGCCGAGTCGACCGGCGCCGACTGGCGGTCGCTGGACCTCGTCGCGCACCGCGCGCTCGGGCGCGTCGGGGGCCGCTACGAGCGCGAGGGGAGCGGGGCCGCCGTCCTGGGCGATCCGCGCGTCGCGCTGACCTGGCTCGCGAACGAGCTGCGAGCGCTGGGAATTCCGTTGCGCAGCGGCCAGACAGTCACGACCGGCACCTGCTTCAAGCCGCTCGAGCTCGAGCCCGGCGACGTCGTCACCGCGGACCTCGGCGTCCTCGGTCGGGCGACGGTTCGCTTCGACTAGCGGTTCAACTGCGTCGCGGGTCAGGCGTGCCGGGGCGTGCCCGGCGGCTCCGCGTTGGATTCGCGCACGCGCGCCAGCACCTCGGGCGGGATCGACGCCGGGTCGACGAAATGGTCGCGCGAGCGGCCGGCGACGACGTCCTCGTACCAGCGCAGGTGATGGTGCTTGGCCCAGCTCTCGTCGACGTAGCCGTCCTTCATCGCGCGGAACGCACCGGTCATCCCGATCGTGCCGAGGTAGATGTGCACGCTCGCCAGCGCGATCGCGAGGTACGCGGCGATCACGTGGACGACGTTCGCAAGCTGCATCGCCTGGCGCCCCTGGTCGAAGTTCGGGAACAGCAGGACGAGGCCCGAGGCGATGAGGATCGTCGAGAAGATCACCAGCACGAACCAGAACACGAGCTTCTCGCCCGCGTTGAACTTGCCCGACGGGTATTCGTGGCCCTTGAAGTAGCCGACGATATTCATGAACCAGCGCACGTCCTCGATGCCGATGCCGTTGTAGCGCAGGTAGCGCACGAACATCCACGGCACGGCGATGAGCAGGACCGGCCCGACGAAGTTGTGCAGGTTCTTCGAGAGGATTGCGAGCCACGAGAACAGCGTGTAGCCGATCAGCGGCAGCAGGACGGTCTTGCCGAGCGAAAGGATCAGGCCGGTGATCGCGAGCGTGACCCAGACGATCGCCAGCAACCAGTGCGCCCAGCGGTCCTTCGGCGCGAAGCGCTGGATCAGGCGCCCGTGCGGGCCGTGCGCGGCCATGGTGCCGCGGAGGAAGTAGAACGCCGCGAGGCCGACGAGCGCCATCGCGAACAGCGTCCCGCCGAGCGCGATCAGCGGCACGCGCGCTGCACGCCAGGTCTGGCCCTCGGGCTGGATCAGGACGTTGGTCTCGCGGCCGCGGACGGTCGTGATCTGCGGCTGGCCCGAGCGGATCTCCGACCAGACCGGCTGGTTGTTGCCCGGCTGGGTCTGCTGGCGCTGCTGCTGCGCCTTGGCCATGTCGGCTTCCTGCGGGCTGACGGCCGGGGACTGCGCCGCGACGACGCCCGCGACGACGAGACAACCGAGGGCAAGGACCGCGCGATGCGCGAGCTGGGACATGGATTCCTCCGAAAGCCTGAAAGCGACGGCAGCGCGGGCCTGGGTGGCCTTCTTCGCCTGTGCCCCTCTAGTGTCCTACGGCGAGGGCAGGCCGCGCAACCGTCCTTCGGCCCCTCGGGGCGTCATCGTGCCGGGTGGCTCGTCTACAATGTTCTCCCGCGCAGCCAGGCCCGGGTCGACCGGGCTCTCGCGCGAACCCAAGACGGAGTTCTTCCCATGATCAAGCGTTTAGTTTCGCTCGTCGCGTTCGCCTCGCTCGCGTTGACCGCGCCGTCGGCGTGGGCCGATGCGTATTCCGACACGATCGACGTGTTCAAGAAGGCCGGCCAGAGCGGCCGGATGTTCAACACTGCCTACGGCTACGCGGTCTTCCCGACCATCGGCAAGGGTGGCCTGGTCGTCGGTGCCGCGCACGGCGACGGCAAGGTCTACGAGAAGGGCCGCTACATCGGAGATACGTCGCTGACCCAGCTCTCGGTCGGGTTCCAGGCCGGCGGCCAGGCGTACAGCGAGATCATCTTCTTCGAGAACGAAGCGGCGCTCAAGACGTTCACCAGCGGCAACTTCGAGTTCGGTGCCGACGCTTCGGCGGTCGCCGTCACGCTCGCTGCCGACGCGAAGGCCAACACGGCCGGCGCCTCGGCGAGCGCGAGCACCAGCAAGGACGACGCGCGCACGGCCGGCCGCTACTACAAGGGCATGGCGATCTACACCGTCGCGAAGGGCGGCCTCATGTTCGAAGCCGCGGTCGCCGGGCAGAAGTTCAACTACAAGCCGCGCAAGTAGGACGCGCGGATTAAAGCGCCGCGCCCGCGGTCTAGCCGCGGGACGCGGCTTGCGACGCCGCCGTCGCGCGCACGCGCGCGGCGATCGCGGCCGCAAGCGTCTGCGGCGACGCCGGCTTCGCGACGACGTCGAGGCCCAGCGCCGCCGCCTCGGAGGTCTGCTCCGAGTACCCGCTCGTGAGCACGACCGGCAGTCCGGGACGCTCGGTGAGTAGGAGCTTCGCGAGCTGGATCCCGTTCATCGAGCCGGGCATCACGATGTCGCTCAACACGACGTCGAGCTCCGCCATCGATTCGACCTTGCGTCGCGCGTCGTCCGCGTCGACGGCGCGGGTGACGCGCGCGCCCGATGCCCTCAGCACGGCCGCCGTCGCCTCGGCCACCTCGTCGTTGTCCTCGACCAGCAGCACGCGCACGCCGTCGAGCGCCTCGGTCGCGGCGGGCCGCGCGTCGTCTTCGTCGTCGGGCGCGGGACCCGTGGCCGCGGGCAGGAACATGCGAATGGTCGTGCCTTCGCCCAACCGGCTCTCGACGATCGCGGTGCCGCCGGTGCTCACGCAGAACCCGTAGACCTGGCTTAGGCCGAGACCGGTGCCCTGGCCGACCGCCTTGGTCGTGTAGAACGGCTCGAACACGTGCTCGATCACCTCGGGGCGAATGCCCGCGCCGACGTCGCGCACGTCGATCACGACCAACGCGCCTTCGTGGCCGGGAAGCTCGCCGAGCGACGCGTTGCGCGCGGCCACGTAGAGGTCGCCGCCCTCGGGCATCGCGTCCCTGGCGTTGATGCACACGTTGAGCAGCGCAAGCTC
>DATBSV010000119.1:0-23736 GCA_036559685.1 Casimicrobiaceae bacterium | reverse complement strand
GCGCCAGGTCTTGATCGGCACCTCCACCATCCGCGCGATTCTACTCGGCGCGCGACGCCGACGAAACGTCGCCCCGTCAAGGCTTCGTGCGCGTGATCGTCGTGTCGATCGTGCCGTCGGCGTTGCGCGTGCGATCGATCGATTGCGTCGCGCCGCCGGGACCGGTGACGACACGATCGGTCAGGCCGTCGCTGCCGCGCGTGCGATCCACGGTCGTCGTGCCGCCCTTGCGGCCGGTGATCGTCGCGTCGACCGAGCCGTCGGTCGCCCGGAAGCGATCCACCGTGCTCGTGCCGCCCTTGCGGCCCGTGATCGTCGCATCGACCACGCCGTCGGCGCCGCGCGTGCGGTCGATCGTCTGCGTCGCGCCGCCCGGACCGGTGACGACACGGTCGGTCAGGCCATCGCTGCCACGCGTACGGTCCACGGTCGTCGTGCCGCCCTTGCGGCCGGTGATCGTCGCGTCGACGGCGCCGTCGGCGCCGCGCGTGCGGTCGATCGTCTGCGTCGCGCCGCCCGGACCGGTGACGACACGATCGGTCAGGCCATCGCTGCCGCGCGTGCGGTCCACGGTCGTCGTGCCGCCTTTGCGGCCGGTGATCGTCGCGTCGACGGCGCCGTCGGCGCCGCGCGAGCGGTGCACGGTCGTCGTCGACGATTTCGCAGTCTTGTTCTTTGCGGCCTTGCCGTGGGTGTCGGCGGCATGCGCGGCGGGAACGGCAACGAACAACGCCGCGGCGATCGCGGCGGCGAGGCTTCGGTGGTGCATGGCGTTCTCCCTGGCGACGCGGCGCACGACGGCGCCACACGCGCATTGAACGCCTGCCCAGGGTGCGCGGTCGACCGCGCGCCGATGACCAATGGTGACGAAACGTTACAGGCGGGTCGCGCCGTCGCGGTCGTACGCCTTGCGCCCGGCGATCCACGTCTGCCGGACCGCGCGGTCGTCGCCCAGCGTCATCTGCACGAACAGCGCCTCGTCGACGTCGCGCACGCGCGCCATGCGCTGCGCGATAAAGGGTGTCGACGCGAGGTCCAGCACGACGAGGTCGGCCTCGGCGCCCGGCACGAGATTGCCGATGCGGTCGGCGAGGTCCAGCGCGCGTGCGCCGCCCTGCGTCGCGAGCCAGAACGCGTGCGCGGGCGGCATCGACCAGCCGGTCAGCTGCGCGATCTTGTAGGCCTCGCCCAGCGTGCGAAGAAACGAAAGCGTCGTGCCGCCGCCGACATCGGTCGCCACGCCGACCTCGACCGGCCGCCCGCGCTTTTTCGCGCGATCCCAGCGAAACAGTCCGCTGCCGAGGAACAGGTTCGACGTCGGGCAATGCGCGATCGCCGTGCCGGACGCGGCGACCGCGCGCCACTCGCGCTCGGCAAGATGGATCCCGTGGCCGTAGATCGCGCCGCGGCCGGTGAGGCCGTAGCGGTCGTAGACGTCGACATAGTCGCGCGCACGCGGGAAGAGCTTCCTCACCCACGCGATCTCGGCCAGGTTCTCCGAGACGTGCGACTGCACCCAGCAGCCGCGGTGCTCGCGCCACAACGCCCCCGCCGCCTCGAGCTGCGCCGGCGACGACGTGGCGGCGAAGCGCGGCGTGATCGCGTAGCCCAGGCGTCCGCGCCCGTGCCAGCGCGCGATCAACGCCTTCGACTCGTCGTAGCCGCGCTTGGCGGTGTCGCGCAACGCGCGCGGCGCGTGCCGGTCCATCAGCACCTTGCCGGCGATCAGGCGCAGCGAGCGCTTCGCAGCCTCGCGCATCAGCGCGTCGACGGAACCCGCGTGCACCGTGCAGAACACCGACGCCGTCGTGATGCCCTGGCGCAGGTTCTCGTCGAGGTAGTCGCGCGCGACCTTGCTGGCGAGCCGCGTGTCCCCGAACGCCGCTTCCGCCGGAAATGTGTAGCGCTCCAGCCAGTCGAGCAGCGCGTCGCCGTGGCTGCCGGTGACCGTCAGCTGCGGATAGTGGACGTGGCAGTCGACGAAGCCCGGCAGCATCAGGCTGTCGCGCGGCAGCGCCTCGACCGGCGTGCGCGGCGGGAGCGTGCGCTTCACCGTCGCGGCGGGCCCCGCGGCGACGATGTGGCCGTGCGCCATCGCGACGATCGCGTCGGACTCGTACGCCAGCGCGCGCTTCGCGCCGATCGTGAACGGATCGCCACGCCACGCGACCATCGGGCCGCGCAACGCGACCACGGACTCGGCAGGCGCGTTGGCGGGCCCGGCACGCTTCATCGTGGCGCGAGGATACCGTAGCGGCTATCCTTGCGCCCCGCATGCATTCCCTGCCCACCCGCCGCGACCTGAGGCTCGCCTCGGGCCTTGTCCTGTTCGCTTACGTCAGCGTGCACCTGCTGACGCACGCGGCCGGGCTATGGTCGCTCGACGCCGCCGAGACGGGACTCGCCGTCGCGGTGCGCGTGTGGCACAGCCTTCCCGGCTCGCTGGTGCTCTATGGCGCCGCAGCTACGCACATCGGGCTCGCGCTGTGGTCGATCTACGAGCGCCGCACGCTGCGCATGCCGCCGATCGACTTCGTGCGCATCCTGCTCGGGCTCGGCACCCCGCTGCTGCTGATCGGGCACGTCGTCGCGACGCGCTACGCCTCCGACGCGTATGGCCTGTCGCCCGTGTACTCGCGCATCGTCTACAACCTTTTCATTTCGGACAACGAAGGACGACAGCTCGCGCTGCTCGTGCCGGGGTGGTTGCACGGTTGCCTCGGCCTCTGGTTCGCGTTCAAGCGGCACGACTGGGTGATGCGCCTCAAGCTTCCGCTCTTCGCGTTCGCGCTGCTCGTGCCGGTACTCGCGGGACTGGGCTTCGTGTCGATGGGACGCGAGGTCGAGGACCTCGCGCGCGATCCGCGGTGGGTCGCGATCCACGCGGAGGTCGCGCCCGCCGACGTGCGCGTCGGGCTCGCGCGCATTCGCGACGGAATCCTTCTCGCATGGCTCGCGCTGATCGGCGCCGTATTCCTCGCGCGCGAGATCCGCGACCGCGTCGAGCGACGCATGGACCGCGTGGTGACGATCGCCTACCCGGGACGGCGCGTGCGCGTGCCGCGCGGCTGGAGCGTGCTCGAGGCGAGCCGCAGCCACGGTATCGCGCATACGTCGGTGTGCGGCGGGCGCGCGCGCTGCTCGACCTGCCGCGTGCGCGTCGCCAAGGGTCTCGAGCATTGCGCGCCGCCGGGCGAGGACGAGCAGCGCACGCTCGCGCGCATCGGCGCACCCGACGACGTGCGGCTCGCATGCCAGCTGCGGCCTGCCGGCGACGTGACGGTCGTGCCGCTGGTCGCGCCCGAGGAGGCGCCGCGCGGGCTGGATGAGGCGCGCGAGCGCCGCCTGGCGATCCTCGCGGCGACGATCGTCGAGCGCGTCGCCGGCGAGCGCGCGCCGTTGCCGCACGACCGGCTGTACGTGATGAACCGCATGGCCGAGGCGATCGGCGAGGCGGTGCTCGAGGCCGGCGGCGACGTCGTCGAGTACACCGGCGAAGGCGTGCTCGCGACATTCGACGACGGCGCCTCCGCGCTCGCCGCCGCGCAAGGGATCGAGCGGCGCGTCGACGCCCTCGCCGCGCGCCTGTCGCGCGAGACCGGCGTCGAGCCCGTCGTGCACGTCGGCGTGCACGCGGGGCTCGTCGTGAGCGGAGAGATCGGCTTCCGCGGCAGCCGCTCGCGCGCCGTCGTCGGGCGCGCGGTCGACGACGCGCGCCGGCTGCCCGGACTGGCGCGCGACGCCGGACGCCGCTACGCGTTCACCGGCGCCGCGCTGGGCAGCGACGCCGAGGTGTCGTTTGCCGACGCCGTGCCGGCTACGGCGCGAACGGCTTGACGCCCGCTTCGCGGAACAGGAACGCGAACGTGTCGGCGCGCTCGGCGTAGGCCTGCTTCTTGGTCGTGCCGAAGCCGTGCCCCGCTTCGTAGTCGATGCGGAGCAGCACCGGCTTGCCCGACGTCGACGCCGCCTGCAGCCGCGCCGCCATCTTCGCTGCCTGGTAGGCGTCGACGCGTGGATCGTTGATGCCGGTGGTGAGGAGCACCGCCGGGTACTTCACGCCGTCCTTCACCCAGTGGTACGGGCTCATCGCGTACAGCGCCTTGAAGCCCTCCTCCGACTTCACGGTGCCGAACTCCGGGATGTTGGGCACGCCGTTCGACGAGAACTCGGCGCGCACCGCGTCCGAGACGGGCACCTGCGCGACCGCGGCACCGAACAGGTCGGGCCGGTCGGTGATTGCGCGACCGACGAAGATGCCGCCCGCGCTTCCGCCCATGATCGACAGCTTCGACGACGACGTCCATTGGTTCGCGACGAGCCACTCGGCGCACGCGATCGCGTCGCGCCAGGTGTTCGGCTTGGTCGCCTTGTAGCCGCCCTTGTACCAATCTTCGCCGTACTCGCCGCCGCCGCGCACGTGAGCGACCGCGAGCACGCCGCCGCGGTCGAACCACGGCAGGTAGGTCGGACGGTAGAACGGCGTCATCGAGATGCCGTAGGAGCCGTAGCCGTAGAGGATCGTCGGGTTGCTGCCGTCGAGCTTGATCCCCTTCTTGTAGACGAGCGACAGCGGCACGCTCGTGCCGTCGGCGGCCTTGACCAGCACCTCGCGCGACTCCAGGTTCGCCGGCGCGTCGTAGGGACCTTGCGGCTGGAGCTTGGTGTCGACCAGCTTGCCGGCCGCGGGATCGTACGCATAGATCGCGCCGGAGCGCGTCCAGCCGCCGTAGTCGAACACGATGTCGCGCCGGCGCGGGTCGGTGCTCATCGAGTCGATGTCGCCGGCGTAGGGCAGCGCGATGCGCTCGGCCTTGCCGGTCGCGCGCGGCAGGCGCCACAGCTCGCTCATGCCGGCGTTCATCTTGCGCACGTAGATCGCGTCGCCGGCGGCGACGATGCCGGTGACGACCGCAGTGCCGGCGGGAAGCGCGACCTGCGCGGTCGCGACGTCGGGCTTCGCGAGCGGCGTGCGCAGCACCTTGAAGCGCGGCGTGCCCTTGTGCGACATCAGGTAGAGGTCGTCGCCGGCGAGCGCAAAGTCGTTGACGTCGTCGTCGCGCGTCGTGACGGTCGTCCACGGCGTCTTCGCGCCGTCGAGCGACGCGACCGGCGCGACGTGGATGCGAAGTTCGCGCTGCACGCCGTTGATGACGACGGCCGCGACGTAGCGCGAACCGGCCGGCCATACGGCGATGACCAGCTCGGTCGGGTCGATCTTCACGCGCGACGAGACGCCCGGGCCGAACAGCGCGACGTCCTTGTCCGGGTCCTCGCCGATCGTGTGCACGTAGACGCGCTGGTTCTGGTACTTGTCGGTGATCGGCGCATCGGGGCCGAGCTTCTGCAGGCGGCTGTACATGAGCCGTCCGTCCGGCAGCCACGACGGCGACGCGTATTGCGCGCGGTCGATCGTGTCGGCCAGCGGCTTGCCGGTCGCGACGTCGACGATGCGCAGCACGCTCGCCTCCGACCCCGCGGGCGAGATGCCGGTCGCGACGTAGCGGTTGTCGGGCGACGGCTGGTAGTAGTCGATCGAGCTGTGCGTGCCGTCGTCGTTCTTGACCAGCTCGGGATCGACCAGGAGCCGCTCGGGGCCCGCATAGCCGTCGCGCACGTAGAGCTTGGGGATGTTCTCGCTGGCGAGGCGCTTGAGGTAGTAGACCTTGTCGCCGACGCGCTGCACGCTGAACACGCGCGCCGCGACCGCGTCGCCACGCTTCTCGATCTCGCTGTACAGCTCGTCGCGTCCGGGAATGCGCTTGAAGTAGCCGTTGGCGTAGTCCGCCTGCGCCTTCATCCACGCGGCGACCTCGGCGTTCTTCATGTCCTCCATGTAGCGGTACGGATCGGGGACGGCGACGCCGAAATAGGTGTCGGTGACGTCGCGCACCGGCGGTGCGGCGGGCGGGGTTTGCGCGAGGGCAACGGACGCGGCGACCAGGATCGCGCTGGCGGTCCATCGAAAGGCAGTGGCGGTACGGCGCATGGCAGCTCCGGGCAGTCTGATTCGAGCCTGACATCTTGCCATCGGCGTCGAGCGCCACCGGGACATGCGGCGGGATGACGGGGAGCCGGACGGAACGGCGCCCGGGCCGACGCGGCGCGCGCCTGCGTTCGTCCAAGCTTGGGCCCCGGCGAGGAAGGCGGCGCCCGATTCCCCCGAGGAAACCGTGGAAGTCCGATTGACGTCGATGGACGTTGACAGCAAGTTGTCAAACAACTATCATTATTGACTCCGAGTTGTAATATCTCCCCGGCAAGGCCCCCCGATGAAGACCACGCCCGTCCTGCCCGCCGACCTCGCCCGGTCGGTGATCGCGGTGCCGCCGCTCGCGCGCCGTCCCGACCTTTCGCTCGACCGTGCCGCGAACCGGGCGCTCGTCCGCCACCTGGAGGCAGGCGGCGTGCGCAGCGTCATGTACGGCGGCAACGCGAATTTCTATCACCTCGCGGTTTCCGCCTATGCCGAGACCGTCGACCTGCTCGCCGAGCTCGTCGGACCCGACACGTGGCTGCTGCCTTCGGCCGGCCCGGATTTCGGCAAGCTGATCGACCAGGCGGCGATCCTTCGCTCGCGCGCGTTCCCGACCGCGATGCTGCTGCCGATGACGTTCCCGTTCACCGACGCGGGACTCGCCGACGGCATCCGCCGCTTCAGCGATGCGCTCGGCAAGCCCGCGGTCGTCTACATCAAGGCCGATCCCTACCTCAAGCCCGCGACGCTCGGCGCGCTGCAGCGCGAGGGCCGGCTCGTCGCGATCAAGTACGCCGTCGTGCGCGACGATCCGTCGCGCGACGCGTACCTCGACGCGATCCTGAAGGAGCTGCCGCGCGAGATGGTCGTCTCCGGCATCGGCGAGCGCCCGGCGATCGTGCACCTCAGGGACTTCGGGCTCACGTCGTTCACGACCGGCTCGGGTTGCATCGCGCCGCACCTGTCGATGGCGCTTCTCCATGCGCTCGAGCGCAAGCGCTACGACGACGCCGAGACGATCCGCGCGAATTTCCTCCCGCTCGAGGACGCGCGCGACGCGATCAGCCCGATCCGCGTGCTGCACGATGCGGTGACGCTGTCCGGCGTCGCCGATTGCGGCCCGATGCTGCCGCTGCTCACCGGCCTCACCGCCGACGAGCGCACTCGCGTCGCGCCGGTCGCACGCGAGCTGCTGGCGCGCGACCGCGCACGCGCCGCGTCCCCGATCGCCGCCTGACCATGACCACACGCAGGAAGAAGCCCGAGGAATTGCGCAGCGCGCGCTGGTACGGGATCGTCGGGACGCGCGGTTTCGGCCACCGCTCGCGCACCGCGCAGATGGGCTATGCGCGCGAGGACTACCAGGGAAAGCCGGTCATCGCGATCGTCAACACCTGGAGCGACATCAATCCCTGCCACACGCATTTCAAGCAGCGCGTCGAGGAAGTGAAGCGCGGCGTCTGGCAGGCGGGCGGCTTTCCGGTCGAGATGCCGGCGCTGTCGCTCTCCGAGCCGTTCCAGAAGCCGACGACGATGCTCTACCGCAACCTGCTCGCGATGGAGACCGAGGAGCTGCTGCGCAGCTATCCGGCCGACGGTTGCGTGCTGATGGGCGGCTGTGACAAAACGACCCCCGCGCTCCTGATGGGCGCGGTCACGATGAACCTGCCGACGATCTTCATGCCGGCGGGACCGATGCTGCGCGGCGACTTCCGCGGCGGGCCGCTCGGCAGCGGCAGCGACGTGTGGAAATACTGGGCGGAGCTTCGCGCCGGCACGATCACCGAGGGCGACTGGCAGGAGATCGAGAGCGGCATCGCGCGCTCGCCCGGCCACTGCATGACGATGGGCACCGCGTCGACGATGACCAGCGCCACCGAGGCGCTCGGCATGACGCTCGCCGGCGCCGCGTCGATCCCGGCGCCCGATTCGCGCCACGCGCAGATGGCCACCAACACCGGCAAGCGCATCGTCGAGATGGTCTGGGAGGACCTCAAACCCTCCGACCTCCTCACGGCCGCGTCGTACGACAACGCGATCACGACGGTCCTCGCGCTCTCGGGCTCGACCAACGCGGCCGTGCACCTGATCGCGATGGCGCGGCGCAGCGGCATCCCGCTCACGCTCGACCGCTTCGACGAGCTGTCGCGCCGCACGCCGGTGCTGGCGAACATCCGTCCGTCGGGCAAGTACCTGATGGAGGACTTCTACTACGCCGGCGGCCTCCGCGCGCTGATGAACAATCTCGGCGACCTGATCGACCGCAAGCAGCGCACGGTCGATGACCGCACGATCGGCGAGGCGATCGGGGGGGCGAAGGTGTGGAACGACGACGTGATCCGCGATCGCGCGCACGCGCTCGTGCCGGACACGGGCCTCGCGGTGCTGCGCGGCAACCTCGCGCCCGACGGCGCGGTGATCAAGCCCGCCGCGGCCGAGAAGCAACTGCACCGGCACACCGGACGCGCGGTGGTGTTCCGCGATTACAACGACCTCGCCGCGCGCATCGACGACGACGCGCTCGACATCGACGAGAGCTCGGTCATCGTGCTGCAGAACGCCGGCCCGCAGGGCGCGCCTGGCATGCCCGAGTGGGGCCAGCTCCCGATCCCGAAGAAGCTGCTCGCGAAGGGCGTGCGCGACATGGTGCGCATCAGCGACGCGCGCATGAGCGGCACGAGCTACGGCGCGTGCGTGCTGCACATCGCGCCCGAGTCGTACGTCGGCGGCCCGCTCGCGTTCGTGCGCGACGGCGACACGATCACGCTCGACGTTCCCGACCGCAAGCTCCATCTGCACGTCGACGATGCCGAGCTTGCACGCCGCCGCGCCGCGTGGAAGCCGCCCGCGCCGCGCTTCGACCGCGGCTTCGGCGCCCTTTACCAGCAGCACATCCGCCAGGCGAACGACGGCTGCGACTTCGACTTCCTCGAGCCGGTGAACCCCGCCGGCGACCGGCACGAACCCGAGATCCATTGAACAACGCAGGAGCAAACATGCAACGACGCAACCTCTTCGTTTCCCTCGTCGCCGGCCTCGCCGCGCTGTGCGCCGCGCCCGGGCTCGCGCTCGCGCAGGACCGCTGGCCGTCGAAGCCGATCACCTACGTCGTTCCGTTCCCGCCCGGCGGCACGACCGACGTGCTGGCGCGCATCATCGGCCAGAAGCTCGGCGCCGCGCTCGGCACGACGATCGTCGTCGAGAACAAGCCCGGCGCCGGCGGCAACGTCGGCTCGGAGGTCGTCGCGAAGGCGGCACCGGACGGCTACACGATCCTCGGCGGCACGATCAGCTCGCACTCGATCAACGTCTCGCTGTATCCGAAGTTGCCGTACGACCCGGTCACGTCGTTCCAGCCGATCACGCTGATCGGCACGAACCCGAACATCCTCGTCGTCAACGCGAGCTCGCCGTACAAGTCGGTCCAGGACGTCACCGCGGCGTTGAAGGCAAAACCTGGCTCGCTTTCCTACGCGTCGGCCGGCAACGGGACGTCGCAGCACCTGTCGGCCGAGCTCTACAAGTTCCTCGCCGGCGTCGACATGGTGCACATCCCGTACAAGGGCAGCGGCCCGGCGATCCAGGACGTGATCGGCGGCCAGGTACCGATGATGTTCGACACCTCGGTCGTCGCGGGTCCGCACATCGAGAGCGGGCGCCTGCGCGCGCTCGCGGTCACGTCGTCGAAGCGCGCGGCCGTGTTCCCGAACGTGCCGACCATGGCCGAGTCGGGCGTGCCCGGCTACGACGTCGTGAGCTGGCAGGCGATCTTCGCGCCGGCGGGAACGCCGAAGCCGATCGTCGACCGGCTGCACGCCGAGCTCGCGAAGATCCTGCAGGACCCCGAAGTCAGGGACCGGCTCGCCAAGCTCGGCCTCGATCCGTCGGGCATGACGCCTGCCGAGCTCTCGGCGTTCCAGAAGACCGAGATCGACAAGTGGGCGAAGGTCATCAAGGCCGCGAACATCAAGATCGACTGATCCCGTGAGCGAGCACAAGAATCTCATCGCCGGCGACTGGGTCGCCGGTCCGCGCGCGCAGCGCAACGTCAACCCGTCGGACACGCACGACGTCGTCGGCGAGTACGCGCAGGCGGATGCCGCGCAGGCGAAGCACGCGATCGACGCGGCGCACGCGGCGTTTCCGAAGTGGGCCGCCGCGACGCCGCAGCAGCGCTTCGATGCGCTGGACTTCATCGGCAGCGAGATTCTCGCGCGCAAGGCCGAGCTCGGCGACCTGCTCGCGCGCGAGGAAGGCAAGACGCTGCCCGAGGGCATCGGCGAGGTCACGCGCGCCGGGCACATCTTCAAGTTCTTCGCGGGCGAGACGCTGCGCACCGGCGGCGAGATCCTGCCGTCGGTGCGGCCCGGCATCGCCGTCGAGGTCACGCGCGAGCCGCTCGGCGTCGTATCGATCATCACGCCGTGGAACTTCCCGATCGCGATCCCGGCGTGGAAAATCGCGCCCGCGCTCGCCTACGGCAACTGCGTCGTGTTCAAGCCGGCCGACCTCGTGCCCGGTTGCGCGTGGGCGATCGCCGAGATCGCGAGCCGCAGCGGGCTGCCCGCCGGCGTGCTCAACCTGGTGATGGGCCGCGGGTCGCAACTCGGCGACGTGCTTATCGGCGACCCGCGCGTCGCCGGCGTCAGCTTCACCGGCTCGGTCGCGACCGGCCAGCGCATCGCGCAGCAGTGCGTGACGCGCAAGGAAGGCGGCATGGCGAAGTTCCAGCTCGAGATGGGCGGCAAGAACCCGCTCGTGGTGCTCGACGACGCCGACCTCGCGACCGCCGTCAATTGCGCGGTGCAGGGCGCGTTCTTCTCGACCGGCCAGCGCTGCACCGCGTCGTCGCGGCTGATCGTGACCGACAAGATCCACGACAAGTTCGTCGAGGCGCTGGTCGCGAAGACGAAGACGCTCGTCGTCGACGACGCCCGCAAGAAGGGCACCGACATCGGACCGGTCGTCGACGACAAGCAGCTCGCGCAGGACCTCGAGTACCTCGACATCGCGAAGCGCGAAGGCGCGACGCTGGCGGCCGGCGGCGAGCGCGTCGAGCGCGCCACGCCGGGCTACTACCTGACGCCCGCGGTGCTGACCAACGCGACCAACGACATGCGCTCGAGCCGCGAGGAGATCTTCGGGCCGGTCGCGAGCGTGATCCGCGCGCGCGACTACGACGAGGCGCTCGCGATCGCCAACGACTCGCCGATGGGCCTGTCGTCGGGCGTGGTGACCACGTCGCTCAAGTCGGCGGCGCATTTCAAGCGCAATGCACAGGCCGGCATGGTGATGGTCAACGTGCCGACGGCGGGCGTCGACTATCACGTGCCGTTCGGCGGCCGCAAGGCGTCGTCGTTCGGCCCGCGCGAGCAGGGCCGTTACGCCGCCGAGTTCTACACGACGGTGAAGACGGCTTACGTCGGAGCCTGATGGGAACGAAGAGCGTCCGGCTGAAGCCGGACCCACAAAAGCCCGAGCCGCCACCGGGCGAACGTACGCGACTGTCCGACCAGATCTACGGGCGCGTGTTCGACGAGATCGTGTCGGGGCGCTACGCGGTCGGCGACCGCCTGCCGACCGAGATGGAGATCAGCGAGGCGTGGGGCGTGTCGCGTCCGGTCGTGCGCGAAGCGCTGCTGCGGCTCCGCGCGGACGGGCTCGTCGTCTCGCACCAGGGACTCGGCACCTTCGTCAGCACCCAGCCAGCGCCGCGCATCCGCACCTACGCGCGCGCGCAGGACGTCGCGTCGTACCTGCGCTGCCAGGAAGTCCGCATCGCGCTCGAGAGCGACGCGGCGCGCCTCGCGGCGCTGCGCCGCACCGACGACCAGCTCCAGGCGATCGTCGACGCGCACGAGACCTTCTCGCGCAGCGTGCGCGAGGGCCGCATGGTGGCCGAGGAGGACCTCGCGTTCCACGCGCGCATCGTCGAGGCGGCCGGCAACGACTTCTACCCGCAGGTCATGGCGACGATCCACGAGACGCTGCTCGGCTTCATGCGCCTGACCCTGTCGTTGACGCGCACGGCGTCGAAGCAGCGCGGCGAGCGCGTGCTCGACGAGCACCGCGCGATCCTCGACGCGATCCGCGAAGGCGATGGCGAGCTCGCGCGCGCCGCGATGACCTTCCACCTGTCGCAGGCGCGACGGCGCCTGGTCGACCGCGGCCGCGACGCCTGACGCGGCACCCGGGGCGCGTCGGACACGACCGACACGCGCACCCCAAACGACACCGGCTCCCGGCGGCGATTGCACCGCGGGGACGCGCCCCCGCGAAGCTTCCCCATGAAAACAAGTCGCGCGCGCTTGGCACGCGAGTTGCGGAGGTAAACGGGATACTCCTCCCGGGAACCCCATGGCCACGATCCTCGACCCCTCGCCGCGCGCCTATGCGCCACCGCGCCAGGGCACGGTCCACCACGTGCTCGCCGCGATCACCGACCTGAAACGCCTCGGGCTCGACCATCTCGAGCTCGCGACGGCCGAAGCGCAGCGCGCCGCGCGCGCGTTCGTCGCGATCGTGTGCGCGGCGATCGTCGTCGCAGTGCTCGCGTTCACCGCGTGGAACGCGATCGTCGCGGCGATCGTGCTCGCAATCGTCCAACGCGACGTCAGCTGGACGGTCGCGCTGATCGTCGCCGCGGTGCTCCATCTCGCGGCGGCCGGCGGTGTCGTGTTCTGGATGCGCTCGCGCGTGCCCGAGATGGTGTTCTCGGCCACCGTGCGGCAATTGCGCGCCGATGCGGGAGAAACGTCATGAACGACACGTTCCGCGATCCCGACGCGACGCTGTTGCGCAACGCCGAGCGGAAGCTCGACGAGCTGAAGGCCGAGGCGAGGAGAGCCGCGGCCGACGCCAAGCCGGACACCCAGGCCGACACCCCGCCTGACGACAAGATCGAGGACAAGAAGGACGACCAGGTCGAGCTCGACGACATCGGGCGCATCGAGCGGCGCATGGAGGTCCGGCGCCAGGCGATCCGCGAGCACTTCGCCGAGGCGCGCGTCGGGATCGAGCGCACGGCGAAGTCGTGGCCGGTCGTGGCCGTCGGCGCGATGGTCGCGGCACTGGCGATCGGCTACGTCGTCGCGCAGCGCGTGCGTCCTTCGCCCGCGCGACGCGCGAGGACGGCGTGGGACAAGGTGCGCGAAGCGCCCGACGCCGCGCGCGCCTACGTGCATCGCGCGACGCGCCCGACCTCGCAGGTCTGGGGCGAGCGGCTCGCCGCCGGCACCGGCGTGGCGATGGCGGTCATGCGCGCGCTGCCGCAACTCCGCGCGCTCGCCGAGGCAATGCCGCGACGGCGTCCGCGCGACACGCATCGCCGCGCGCCGTGACGATCCCGGCGCCGCCGGAAACGCGCCGGCATCCCAAGCCCCCGTTCCCGGCGCGCCGGCTGCCCAAGCCCGGACTCGAGAAGGACCTGCGGCCCAAGCCGCAGTGGGAGGCGCCCGACTACAAGCCCGCGGGCAAGCTCGAGGGCAAGGTCGCCCTCGTCACCGGCGGCGACTCGGGCATCGGCCGCGCCGTTGCCGTGCTGTTCGCGCGCGAAGGCGCGGACGTCGCGATCAACTTCCTGTCGACCGAGGCCGTGGACGCGAAGGTCACGGCGGAAGCCGTGCGCGCCTGCGGGCGCCGCTGCCTGCTGCTCCCCGGGGACCTCGCGCGCGACGGCATGTGCGACCGCATCGTCGAGCGAACGGTCAAGTCGCTCGGCGCGCTCGACATCCTGGTCTCGAACGCCGCGCACCAGAACCACAAGGACGACCTCGCGGACGTCACCGACGGCGAGTTCGACCGCACGTTCAAGGTCAACGTCTACGCGTACTTCAAGCTCGCACGGGCGGCGCTCAGGCACATGAAGCCGGGCGGCGCGATCATCGCGACGAGCTCCGTCACCGGGCTATTGGGCTCGCCGGAGCTGCCGGACTATTCGTCGACCAAGGGCGCCATCAACGCCTTCACGCGCACGATGGGCCGCAAGCTCGTCGAGCGCGGCATCCGCGTCAATGCGATCGCGCCGGGCCCGGTCTGGACTCCGCTCAACCCATCCGACCGCGGGCGCACGCCGAAGGAGATCTCGCGCTTCGGCAGCGACGTCCCGATGAAGCGGCCGGCGCAGCCGGAGGAGCTCGCGCCCGCGTACGTGTTCCTCGCGTCCAACGCCGATTCGTCGTACATCACGGGGTGCGTGCTGCAGGTGATGGGCGGCGAGACCGCGGGCGCCTGATCACTTCGACGTCGGCGCTTGCCGCCGCGCGATTCGCAAAGACGAATCGCGCGGCGCGTGATTGTCTACAATGCCCGTCGTACGTTGGAGGCGCGCGCGGCGTGCTCGGCCTCGATCTGCGCGGCCGACAACTCGGGCGCGTCGGGATCGTAGCCGGCCCACCCCTGCCGCTTCCATTCGGCCACGCGCTCCTCGATGTCGACAGCGTCGTGGCGGTCGAGGATCTCCTCGGCTTGGGCGGCGCGAGCCTCGTCGGTGCGCACGGTCACGACCGCGCCGCCGCGCCGCACGGACTCGGCGTAGACCTGCGCGTCGTTCTCGGAGATGCCCACGTCGGTGAACGCGCCGACGATGCCGCCCGCGACTGCGCCTGCTCCGACGCCCGCGAGGGCCGCGGCGATCGGGCCGGCGGCGAGAATCGGACCGACGCCCGGGATCGCGAGACCCAGGAGGCTCGCGGCAAGACCCGCGGCGCCACCGAGCGCGCCGCCGGCGATCGCGCCGGTCGCCGCGCTGCTGGCCGCGTCGTCGACGTCGACGTCCGGCGCGCCTTCGCGCGTCGAACGGCTTGCAAGCAGGTTGAGATCGGTCTCGGCGAAGTCCGCCTCGCGCAAGTCGCGCATGGCGGCGGTCGCATCGGCGAGACGGTTGTACGAAGCCACCACGGTCTTGTCGTGCATGGGGAACCTCCAACGGATCGTGCGTCGCGCGTGCGACGCCATGCCCCATGATTCGCTGCGGCACGCTTCGCGGCCATCGGCGGTCACCCGCAAGCGACGTGCGGCGGCGTCCGACGAAACGACGACGCTACGCGGTTCCGGCGGCCTGCGCGGCGCGCGCGCTCGCGACGAGCTCGTCGCGACATACCTTGCCGGCATCGTTGCGCGGGATCGCGTCGACCGTGACGAGCACCCGTGGCGCGAGCGCGCCGAGCCGCGCGCCGACGTCGAGCAACAGCGACGCGCGCGCCGATGCCGGCCCGACGACCACTGCCGCCCACAACTCGTCGATGCCCGAGGCCGCCGAGACGCCGAAGGCAACCGCGTCGCGCACGCCGCGGACCGACCGGAGCGCGTCCTCGATCGTACGCGGCGACACCTTGTAGCCACCGATGTTGAGGGACTCGCCGACGCGGCCGTCGATGCGCACCGCGCCGTCGGCCGACGCGGAGCCCTCATCGGCGGTCACGTGCCAGCCGTCGCGGAACGCGTCGGCGGACGCGTGCGCGTCGTCCACGTAGCGATCGACGAACCCTGAACCACGTGCGCGAAGCCGTCCGTGCGCGCCCGGCGGCAACGCGGCCCCGTGGGCGTCGATCGCGCCAACCTCGACGCCGGGCGCCGCGCGCACGGTCGCCTCCGACATGTCCTCGTCGAAGCCGAGCAGCGACGCCGCGCCGATGCAGCCGGCCTCGGTCGTGCCGTAGTGGTTCCAGACCTCGTCGCACAGCCGTGCGCGCGCGGCGCGCACGAGCGGGCGAGCGAGGTGGCTGCCCGCGCACTCGATGCGCATGAGCGTCGGAAACGGCCGCGTTCCCGCGGGAGCGGCGTCGAGAAGGCGCTCGACCCACAACGGGTTCAGCGTCAGATGCTCGACGCGGTCGCGGACGAGCGAAGCCGCGACGTCCTCGCTACGCGACGCCAGCACGAGCGTTCCTCCTCCATGGAGCACGCGCAGGCAGGTGTCGAAGCCGTAGCACGAGATCGCCCGCACCGTGCACAGGACGCGCGCACGCTCGCCCATCGGCACGGCCCCGGCCAGCGTCCCGAGACGGGCCGCGAGAAGCGCATGGCTGACCGCCACGCCTTTTGGTTTGCCGGTGGTTCCCGACGATGCGTGCACGACGGCGATTTCCTCGCCGCCGCCGACGAACTCTTCCTCGCCTCCCGGCGGCGGTTGATCGAGCCAGGTGGCCTCGAACGGGATCCACGGCCGGCGCCGCAGCGCGCCGCGATCGGCGAGGACGATCGACGCGGCGGACTCGGACAACGCCATTGACGCCGCGGCGGCCCCGAGACGCGCGATCGCGAGAATCGCGACGAGCGCCGCGCGCGGCGCGGTGACGTCGAGCGCCACGACCATGCCGCGACGGATTCCCGCGTTGCGCAGACGGGCCGCGACCGACCGGATCGACGCGTCGAGCGCCGCGTAGCTGATCGTCGCACCGCTGCGCAAGACGAGCGCGATGGACGCGCCTTCGCGCGCCGCGCGCACCGCGATCGGCAAGCCGATGTTCACGTCCCCCCTCCCCCACGCCGCCTTCCCCGGGCGGCGCCCCGGTTCACATGCGGTCGACCGCCCCCCTGGACGCGGCGATCGCCGCGAGCTCGCGGCGGAGAATCTTACCTGCGTCGTTCCGCGGGATCACGTCGACCTTGATGACGAAGTTCGGGGCGGCACGGGGCGAGTGACGTTGCATCGCATCGGCGAGCGCCCTGCGGTCGATCGGGCCGTGCGCGACCACCGCGGCTCCCAGCTCGCTGATCCCGTTCGTGCCCCGTGCGCCGAACGCCGCCGCGTCGACGATCACCTCGAGGCTCAGGAGCGCGCGCTCGATCGCGAGCGGGCTGATCTTGTAGCCGCCGACGTCGATATGGTCGGACTCGCGCCCCGCGAGCACGAGCATGCCGTCGGCGTCCACGCGGCCGACGTCGCCGGTGACGATCCAGCCGTCGCGGAACGTCTCGCGCGAGGCTTCCGGCGCGTCGACATAGGCGTTCGCGGCCTGCTCGGTCCTGACGTGCAGCAACCCCGTCTCGCCCGGCGGCAGCACCCGGCCATCGGGCCCGATCGCCTCGACGAGCAACCCTGGCGCAATCTGCCCGACCTGGCCACCTTCGCGGTCGAGCGATGCCATCGGCCCGCCCGCGATGAAACCCGCCTCGGTCACGCCGTAGTTGTCGTAAAGCACGGGGCAGAGTCGCTGGCAAGCCTGCGCGTACAGCGTCTCGGGCACGAAGCTCCCGCCCACCTCGACCTGCTCCAGCGACGCGATCGGCCCGTCGCGCGACGATCGCGCGGCGACGATCCGGTCGAGCGCGTACGGCGGCACGACCAGGCGCGTCACGCGATGCCGCTCTGCCATCGCGATCACCTGCTCGGGCGTCGTCGCGTTCACGACGGTCCCCCCGGCGGCCCACGCGCGCATGCGCACCGAGAACCCGTACGAGCTCGACGGACGCCGCACGCAGATCTGGCGCAGGTCCTCGGGCAGCGGGAGGCGATGCGCCTGGGCTGCGTGGCGCGCGGTGAACATGCGGTGCGACATCGCGATGTTCTTGTGATCGCCGGTGGTGCCCGACGACTGGATGACGATCGCCGTCGCCTCGTCGCCCGCGTGCATCGGATACGCCGGCGATGCGGCGATCGCCGTGCGGTCGAACCAGCGATCGTCGATGACGATCGTGCGCGGATGCTGCGCAGCGTGCGTCGCGCCATCGACCAGCTTGGCGGCCGCGTACCGGGCGGGCAGCGTCGGCGTCGATGCGGCGGCGCCCATGCGCGCGAGCGCGGCCTGCAGCACGACGACCTTGTAGTGTCCGTCCACCACGACGATCACGACGTCGCCGGCCTTCACGCCCGCGTCGGCGAGCCGGTGCGCCGCATGGTCGATCGCGCGATCGAGCTCGCGGTAGCTCGTGGTGGACCCATCGCGCCGGATCAGCGCGACGGCGTCGGGCCGGTCGCGCGCCATGCGCCGAACGGGCTCGGTGATGTTCATCGCGGCGCGCGTCAGGTCCGCGCGAAGCCCGCGTCGCGCGCCATCGCGGCGAGCGCGTCGCGCATGATCTTGCCGCCCGCGTTGCGCGGCACCTCCGCCACGCGCATCACGAACGACGGCGCGAGCACCGGAAGCTTCGCGCGGAGCGCCGCCTCCAGCGAGGCCTCGTCGAGCGACGCGCGCATGACGACGGCCGCGCAGAGCCGCGTCGCGCCGTTCGCGTCCTGCGCGCCGAACGCCGCGGCGTCCTCGATCGCGTCGATCGACATCAACGCCTCCTCGACGACGCTCGGCCGCAAACGGTAGCCGCCGATGTCGATCAGCTCGCCGCGGCGGCCGGCGAGCGCGAGCGTGCCGTCGGGCGCGACGCTCCCGACATCGGGCGTGCAGAGCCAGCCGTCGCGAAAGCCTTCTGCGGTCGCGCGCTCGTCGCCGATGTAGCCCCCGGCGCACACGGAACCGCGGACGCGCAGCTCGCCTTCCTGACCGGCGGGCAACGCGCGCCCGTCGGCGTCGAATGCCACGACCTCGATCCCGGGTAGCACGCGGCCGACCTCGCCGGTGTCGGGATCGAGGGTTTCGAAGTCCGCCATCGCGACGCAGCCTGCTTCGGTCGCGCCGTAGACCGAGTAGACGTGCTCGCATAGCCGTTCGCGCGCGAGGCGATAGAGCGGCCCCGCCAGGAACGCGCCGCCGACCTCGATCTGCTCGAGCGACGCGAGCCGCGTTCCGCGGGGGAGCGCGGAGACGAGCTGGTCGATCCAGAACGGCATCAGGACGAGCTTGTTGACGCGATGCGCAAGCACCATCGCCACGATGTCCTCGGGCGTTCCCGCGAGACCGACCGTGCCTCCGGCGTCGAGCACGCGCAGGGTCGACAGGAAGCCGAAGCCGCTCCACGGGCTCGGCGCGCAGATCAGCCGCGGGTCGCGAGGCAAAGGCACGCCCGCGTTGGCGGCCGCGACGCGGGCCGCGAGCTGCGCGTGCGTGATCGGGATCGCCTTGGGCGGGCCGGTCGTGCCCGACGACGGGCACACGATCGCGATCGCGCCGGCATCGGCGCGCGAGGCGACGGGCTCCGGCGGCGATGCGGGCGGGTCGAACCAGGTCGCGTCGACGACGCGCGCATCCGCGTAGCCGGTCGCCTCATCGGCCCCGTCGACGAACGCGCGCGTCATGCCCCGGACCAGCCCCGCGGCGGCCGACGCGGCGCCGAGCCGCGCGAGCGCGAGCGAAAGGACGAGCCTGCGGAACGGGCGCCGGACGGTCACGTCCACCACGTCGCCGGGCGCAACGCCGGCGTCGAGGCAGCGATGCGCCACGGCGTCGACGAGCGCGTCGAGCTCGCGCCACGTGAGCGACGCGCCGCGCGGGCGCAACACGGCCTGCGCGTGCGGTTGCTCGCGCGCGTGCCGGCGCAGCGGATCGGTGATGTTCAGGCGTTGCGGAAAGCTTCGGTCAGGATCGGCGATTCTAGCCGAGGGCCGCCGGAGCGGGGACGGCGGGTCGCGCGGTGCTCGGGCGCGCCGAGCGACGCGGGGCATTCGCCGCCTGGCGTACAGCCACCAGCACACCGAGCGTGGCCTGCTCTTCGGCGCGCAGGCCGCGGAGCTCGACCGGCGGCGCGTCGATCCCATCGAGCCACGACGCGACGATCTTCGGATGCACGTAGCTCCTGCGGCATACCGCGGGCGTGTTGCCGAGCGCCGCGGCGGCGGCGCGGATCGCCTCACGCACCGCAGCCTTCGCCGCGCGCTGCGACGTCGGACGATCGAGCTTGCGCAAGTGACTCGCGGCGCGCACCGTGCCGCCCCAGGTGCGGAAGTCCTTGCTGGAGAACGCCTGCCCCGCGATCGCGCGCAGGTACTCGTTGACGTCCGCGGCGGACACGATGCGCGGTCCGTCGTCGTGCTCGTACTGGAACAGGTTGTAGCCGGGAAGGTCGAGACAGTGCCGCACCACGCGCGCGACGGCCGGATCCTCGACTTCGGGCTGGTGGCGCTTGCCCGACTTGCCCAGGAAGTCGAAGCGGACGCGCGTGCCGCGCGCGCGCACGTTGCGCCCGCGCAGCGTCGTGATGCCGAACGAGCCGTTCTCGCGCCGGTACTTCTCGCCGCCGACGCGCACGAACGTCTTGTCCATCACCTGGACGACCGCGGCGAGAACGCGCTCCTTCGGCAAGCCGGGCAGCCCGAGGTCGCGGCGCACCGCGCGCCGGATGCGCGGGAGCGCGCGCGCGATCGCCTCGAGCGTTTCGAACTTGTTCGCGCCGCGCTCGGCGGTCCAGTCGTCGTGGTAGCGGTATTGCTTGCGACCGCGCTGGTCGTGACCCGTCGCCTGCAGGTGGCCGTCCGCATATGGAGAGATCCACACGCGCGTCCAGGCGGGCGGCAGGACCAGCGCCGCGATGCGTTCGAGCGTGGCGCGGTCGCGCACGGCGCGGCCGTCCGCGTCGCGGTAGGCAAAGCCGTTCCCGCGCGCGACGCGCGCAATGCCGGGCGTCGCGTCCGTGACGTAGCGGAGCCCGGCGGGTGTAGCGGGAGCGTCGGTGGCGTCGGCGGAATTCACGAGGGACGACGATGAGGCCAAGCGCCATGGGCCTCAGTCGGTCGCCGGACCCTTCCGGCGTCCGCGTTCGTCCCACCGAGGCCGAGTAGGACGGCGCGCGACAACGCGACGCCGCGCGCGCCGATGGGCGCTTCCGGGCCGCCGCTCGACACTCGCCGATCATGGACACCGCGCACGCACACGACGAGCACTCCGAGGTCCGCGAGGCGATCCGGCGCGGACTCGCGACCGGTCGCCCGTTCGCGCCGCTGCGCTGGTGGGCCGTCGTCAAGGCGCGCATTGCGCGCTGGAGCGAGCTCGACGTCACGCGCAAGGCCGCGGCGCTCTCGTACTACGCCGCGTTCTCGGTGGTGCCGATCCTCGTGATCGCGCTGTGGGTCGGCGCGCTGGTCGTCGACGCGGCGAACCTGCGCACGCACGTGCTCGCCCAGGTCGGCGGCCTCTTCGGGCCGACGACGTCGCAATGGGTCGAAGGCGCGATCGCGCAGGCCGGTGACATGAAGAGCGGCGTCGCCGCGCTCATCTCGGTCGTGCTGCTGGTCGTCGGCGCGACGACCTCGCTCGCCGAGCTCAAGTCGAGCCTCGACGAAATCTTCGGCAGCGACGGCGTCAAGGAGGAGAGCTGGCTGTCGCTCGTCCGCGCGCGCGCCTACGCGCTCGGCCTGATCCTGACGCTCGGCTTCCTGCTCGTGATGTCGTTGTTCGCCAACGCTGCGCTGTCGAGCGCGATGAGCTGGGGCGGCGAGCGCTTCGGCCTGTCGGGCGTGTGGATCGCGCGGACCATCGCCGAGGTCTCGACCTTCGTCAGCACCGCGGCCCTGTTCGCCGCCGTCTACGCGTGGCTGCCGTCGCGCCACATCGGCTGGCGCGCGGTCGTGCGCGCGACGCTGATCTCCGCGGCACTGTTCTCGATCGGGCGCTGGATCGTCGCGACCTGGCTTACGACGAGCGAATCGGTCTCGTCGTTCGGCGCCGCCGCGTCGCTCGCGCTGGTGCTCCTGTGGTTCTACTACTCGGCGGTGATCTTCTATTCGGCGGCGATCATCGCCGCCGGCGACGTGCGGCCCGGCGCCCAGGCGCGATGAGCGACGGCGCATGGATCGGCCTCCTTCAATGGCCTGCGATGGCGGTGACGATCGCCGCGGCGTGGTGCATCGCGTCGACGCACAAGGCGCGCCGCCGACTGGGCTTCTGGCTTTTCCTCGCGAGCAACGTCCTGTGGATCGCCTGGGGCTGGTTCGCGGCCGCGTGGGCGCTGATCCTGCTGCAGGTCGCGCTAGCGTTCCTCAACATCCGCGGCGCGCGCAAGCAGGCGCCCGCGGCGAGCGGCGACTGAGCGCCGCCACGCGCCCGACGGTCTCACGGCCGGATCGTCGGTACGCGATTTGAAACGGCCGGGACGTGTCACACCCACAAGGAGCAAACGCATGAACTTCATCATCTGGCTGGTAGTGGGAGGCATCCTCGGCTGGCTCGCGAGCCTCATCATGAAAACCGACGGGCAGCAGGGGATCGGCCTCAACATCGTCGTCGGCATCGTCGGCGCGTTGATCGGCGGATGGCTGATCTCGCCGCTGCTTGGCGGCGGCACGATCAACCAGGGCGACTTCAGCGTGATGGGCCTGGTGAGCTCGCTCATCGGCGCGATCATCCTGCTCGCGATCGTCAACCTCGTCCGCCGCGGCCGCACGACGTAGCGCACGCTCGCTCGGTTTCGCCTCGTACCCGCCTGCCGCGTTCGCGGCGGGCGGGCTTTTTTTTGCGCCGGGCGCCCTGCGTCCGGCAGCGTCCTACCTCGCGAGGCGGTAGCCCCCGATGCGCCCGGGACGGGTGAAGCGTCAAAATCATGGGCGGCTGTGCTCGCGCACCGGGCTTCGGTGCAAGATACGCTGACCTCGTTTCGCTGCGCGAAAACTCCGCGCCACCCACACCATGCTGTTTTGCCCCGACGACCTCGAGCCGTGCCGCCGCGACGGATGCGGTGCGGGCCGCTGCCGTAGAACCGGCGCGGAGCCGTTGACGCAATGCTGGGAGTGCGGCGTCGTCGTCAATCGCCACGTGATCGTGGCGGTGTGCGTCGAATGCCACAAGGGCTACACGCCCCACCTCGAAGAACAGGAGACCTGAGCCATGGCACGCGCGCTTTGGAAGGGAGCGATCACGTTCGGGCTGGTGAGCATCCCCGTCGAGCTGTACCCCGCCGAGGATCGCAAGGGCTTCAGCTTCTCCATGCTCGACAAGCGCGACCTCTCGCCGGTCGGCTACAAGCGCTACAGCAAGAAGTCGGGCAAGGAGGTCGCCTGGGAGGACATCATCAAGGGCTACGAGTACGAGAAGGGCCAGTACGTCGTGCTCTCCGACGAGGACTTCAAGCGCGCGAACGTCAAGGCGACCCAGACGATCGACATCCGGGCATTCGTCTCGGCCGACGAGGTCCCGCTCGAGTACTACGACACGCCCTACTTCCTCGCGCCCGGGCCGCGTGGCGACAAGGTCTATGCCCTGTTGCGCGAGACGCTGAAGTCCACCGGCCGCATCGCGATCGCGGAGGTCGTGATCCGGACGACGCCGCACCTCGCGGCCGTCGTCGTCAACGGCAAGGCGCTGATGATGAACACGCTGCGCTACCAGGACGAGCTGCGCGACCCCAAGGGGCTCGACCTGCCGGCCGAAGGGAAAAGCGCCGGCGTGACGGTGAAGGAAGTCGCGCTCGCCAAGCGGCTGGTCGACGACATGACCGAGAAATGGGACCCGTCGCAGTACAAGAACACCTACCACGACGACGTGATGGCGCGGATCAAGGAGAAGGTCAAGAAGGGCGAGACCGAAGAGATCACGCAGCCCGGAAAGGAAACCGAGGGCGAGACGCGATCGGCGAAGGTCATCGACCTCGCCGAGCTCCTGAAGCAGAGCCTCGGCGGCAAGAAGGGCGCCGCAACCCGGTCGACCGAGAAGAGAGCGGCCGCGGCGCGCGGCAAGCCGCACCTGCGCGTCGTCGCGTCGCAGCGCGCCGCGGCGAAGCACGTGAAGCGCAAGCGCGCCTGACGCCCGCACGCTCGGCGGCATGGCTCTCGAGAAGTATCGCGCCAAGCGCAACTTCAAGGTCACGCCCGAGCCGCGCGGCAAGGCCGTGCGCAAGGGCAGGAACGACCTCGCCTTCGTCATCCAGAAGCACGCCGCGAGCCACCTGCACTACGATTTCCGGCTCGAGCTGAACGGCGTGCTGCTGTCGTGGGC
>DATBSV010000118.1:0-1953 GCA_036559685.1 Casimicrobiaceae bacterium | reverse complement strand
CGGGCCGAACGTGTCGCAGCCCTTGCCCTTGCTCCACTGGCCGCCGCCCTTCTTGATCTGGAACTCGCGCTCCGAGACGTCGTTCATCAGGCAGTAGCCGGCGACGTGCTTGAGCGCGCTCTTCTCGTCGACGTTGCGCGCTCGCTTGCCGATCACGATACCGAGCTCGACCTCATAGTCCATCTGCGTCGAGCCCTTCGGCTGCATCACCGGGTCGTTCGGGCCCTGGATGCAGTTGGTCGTCTTGTAGAAGACGATCGGGTGCTCCGGGATCGGCGAGCCGGTCTCCTTCGCGTGGTCGATGTAGTTGAGGCCGATCGCGACGAACTTGCCGGTGCCGGTCACGCACGCGCCGATGCGCGGCTTGCCCTTGACCAGCGGGAGCTTCGCGGGATCGACCTTCCGCAGCGCCGCGAGCGATGCATCCGAAAGCGTATCCGGGCGAATGTCCTTCACCTTGCGCGACAGGTCGCGAAGCTTCCCGTCCTTGTCGATGAGGCCGGGCTTCTCCTTGCCGGCGGGGCCGTAGCGTACGAGCTTCATGGGACGTCGTTCCTCCGTTGAAAAGTGGTGCCGTGTCAGATGGTCATTCCGCCATCTACGGAATAAATATTGCCGGTGGCGAACGCGCTCTCGTCGGACGCGAGGAACACGACGACCGGCGCGATCTCCTCGGCCTTCGCGAGCCGGCCCATCGGCTGGCGGGCGACGAACATCTTGCGCGCCTCGACCGGGTCGTCGAACGCCGAGATGCGCTCGCCGAGCGACGGCGTGTCGACCGTGCCCGGCGCGATGCAGTTGCAGCGGATGCCCTTCTGCACGAAGTCGGCGGCGACCGCCTTGGTGAGGCCGACGACGGCGGCCTTCGACGCGCCGTACACGAAGCGGTTGGGAATGCCCTTGATCGAGCCGGCGACGCTCGCCATGTTGATGATGCTGATCCACCGGCCGGTCTTCTGGTGGTGCTCGAGCATCTTCGGCACGGCCGCCTGGATCGCGATGTACATCGCGCGGACGTTCAGGTTGAAGCTGAAGTCCCAGTCCTTCGGCGTGCAGTCGAGCACGGTCCCGTGGTGCACGTAGCCCGCGCAATTGAACATCACGTCGAGCGGCGGCAGCTCGCCGATCAGGCGCTTGACCGCGCCGTCGTCGAGCACGTCGAGCACGCGCGCTTCGACGTTGGGCGTGCCCTTCAGCGCGTCGACGAGCTTCGGGTTGACGTCGGTCGCGATGACCTTCGCGCCTTCGCGCGCCATCGCGAGCGCGCTCGCGTTCCCGATGCCCTGGCCGGCGGCGGTGATCAGCGCCGTCTTGCCGGCGAGTCGTCCTGTCATGGTGCGTCGTCGCTCCTGTCGTTTTCAGCCCAGCGCGGGCACGTGCGCGTCCGCGGGGTCCGCCCACGCGCGGTTCGGCACGTGCGCGAACCAGCCGGGGCGGCCGGGATCCCGGTCGTAAGGATAGCCGCCCTTCTCGCGGAAGAGCTCGTGGTAGCGGGCGAGCTTGTCGCGGTCGAGCGTCACGCCCAGGCCGGGCCCGTCGGGCACGCGGATCGCGCCGCCCTCGTAGCGCAGCGGGCCGCCGACGATCACGTCGTCGACCAGGTGGTGGTAGTGCGCGTCGGCCGCGTAGCCGAGGTTCGGGAGCACGGCCCCGAGGTGCAGCATCGTGGCGAGCTGGATGCCGAGCTCGCCCGAGCTGTGCACGGCGACCTGCATGCCGAGCGTCTCGCACACGCCCGCCGCCTTGATGCACGGCCGGATGCCGCCCCAGAAGGTCGTGTCGAGCAGGATCACGTCGACCGCGCGCGTCGCGGCGTTGGCCGCGAGCTGCTCGAAGTTGACGACGACGGTGTTGGTGGCGAGCGGGATGCGGACGAAGTCGCGCAGCGCCTTCATCGGCGCGATCCCGTAGACCGGGTCCTCGAAGTAGTCGTTGCGCAGGTCCTCGATCGCC
>DATBSV010000117.1:0-5757 GCA_036559685.1 Casimicrobiaceae bacterium | reverse complement strand
CCGCCATCGAGGCGCACACCGCAAGCCGTAGTCAATCTACGGCGAGGATGTGCAACGACGATGGCGGCCGTTTGCTGAGATCACCCGGAGGGCCCATGCCGCGCTGGCCGCAGGGCGTTGTTGCTCAGTTGTCGTGTGCTGGAAGCACACGTCCGCCTTCGCGCCTAGCCCTGCGGCCAGCGCGGCATGGGCGCGAGCGCCCCGGTAGCGCTCACAGGCCCCAGGATGCCTGATCGCTACGCGGTGGTCGGCAACCCGATCGCCCACTCGAAGTCGCCGGCCATCCACGCCGCGTTCGCGCGCACGACCGGGCAGGACCTGGTCTACGAGCGCCTGCTCGCGCCGCTCGACGGCTTTCGCGCGGCGGTCGAGCGCTTCGCCGCCGAAGGCGGCCTGGGGCTCAACGTCACGATCCCGTTCAAGCGCGAGGCGTTCGCGGTCGCCTCCACGATCACGGAGCGCGCGCGGCTGGCCGGCGCGGTCAACACGCTGAAGCGCGCCGGAGACGCGTGGCACGCCGACAACACCGACGGCGTAGGGCTCGTGCGCGACATCGTCGCGAACCAGGGCGTCGAGCTGCGCGGCCGCAACATCGCGGTGCTCGGCGCGGGCGGTGCGGTGCGCGGGATACTGAAGCCGTTGCTCGATGCCGGTGCGGCGTCGGTCACCGTCACCAACCGCACGATGGCGAAGGCGCGGGAAGTCGCCGCGCAATTCGCGCGCTACGGCCGCGTCGAGGCGGTCGAGCCGAACGCGCTACGCCCGCATGCGGTCGTGGTCAATGCGACGTCGCTCGGGATGGGCGGCGCGGCGGTCGATCACTTCCCGTTCGACGGCGCCGTCGTCGCGCCGGGCGCGTTTGTTTACGACCTCATCTACTCGGATACGGAGACCGCGTTCATGCGCTGGGCGCGCGCGAACGGCGCCGCTCGCGCGGCCGACGGGCTCGGCATGCTGGTCGAGCAGGCGGCCGAGAGCTTCGCGCTGTGGCGCGGCGTGCGGCCGGACACGCGGCCCGTGTTCGCGCTGATGCGCCCGGGAGCGTGATGGCGTCGGCGAAGTCGGTCGGCCGCATGATCGGCCTCGCGCTGCTGGCGGGGATCGCGCTGTTCGTCGTCGTGCAGTCGTACTTCGCGGCGATGGTCCTGTGGTACCGCTGGCAGCCGCCGCGCGAGACCGCGTTCATGGCGCAGCGGCTCGACGAGATGCGCGTGAAGGACCCGAAAGTGGCGATTCGCTATGCGTGGGTGCCCTACGCGCGGATCTCGAACCATCTCAAGCGCGCGGTGATCGCGGCCGAGGACGCGAAGTTCCTCGAGCACGACGGCTTCGACTGGGAAGGCATCGCGAAGGCGCGCGAGAAGAACGCGAAGAAGGGGCGCGTCGTCTCCGGCGGCTCGACGATCACGCAGCAGCTCGCGAAGAACCTGTTCCTGTCGCCCGACAAGAGCTACCTGCGCAAGGGCCAGGAGGCGATCATCGCCGCGATGATGGAGGCGCTGCTGCCCAAGCAGCGCATCCTCGAGCTCTACCTCAACGTCATCGAATGGGGCAATGGCGTGTTCGGCGCCGAGGCCGCGGCGCGCCGTTATTACAACGCGTCCGCGGCGGGCCTCGGGCCCGAGGCGTCCGCGCGCCTTGCGTCGATGATCCCGTCGCCGCGCCGCTTCGAGCGCAATCCCGGCTCGGAGTATCTCGACGGCCGCGTCGCGACGATCCTCGCGCGCATGCCTTCGGCCGAGATTCCCTGAAGGCTGGAAAAGCGTCAGGCTGAAGCCTGACCCACAAGTCCTGCGGAACGTCGGAAATGCTTGTGGGTCGGGCTTCAGCCCGACGTCTTTCGCCGTAGAATGCCGGCGCCCCCGTCGCCGCACGACAAACGCTTGCACCCAGCGCCCCGATGCCCGAGATCGCCGACAAGTCCAAGGCCGACCGCGGCGGCGCGCGCGTGCGCGTCGAGGACGCGCTCGCGGACATCAGCGCGCTGATCCGCAAGAACCGGCTCGTCGAGGGACTGGTCCACGAGCAGGCCGCGCACGCGGCCGACAGCGAGAGGGCGGGGCTGGTCGAGAGCCTCGTCACCAAGCAGAACCGCGCCGCGCTGCAGTCCCGGCTCGACCGGCTGCACCCGGCTGACATCGCGTACATCCTCGAGGCGCTGCCGCTCGAGGAGCGGCTCTACGTCTGGGACCTGATCAAGTCGGCCGAGCGCGACGGCGAGATCCTGCTCGAGGTGAGCGACGCGGTCCGCGAGTCGCTGATCTCGTCGATGGACACCGAGGAGCTCGTCGCGGCGGCCGAGACGCTCGAGGCCGACGAGCTCGCGGCGATCGCCGAGGACCTCCCGCAGGAGGTCATGGACGACGTCTTCCGCGCGCTGCCGGTCGAGGAGCGCGAGCAGCTCCGCGCCGCGATGTCGTTCGAGGAGGACATGGTCGGCGCGCTGATGGACTTCGAGGACATCCAGGTGCGGCCCGACGTGACGCTCGACGTCGTGCTGCGCTACCTGCGCCGGTTCGACGAGCTGCCGTCGCAGACCGACCAGGTGTTCGTCGTCGACCGCGACGAGCGGCTGCTCGGCGCGCTGCCGATCGCGAAGCTCATCGTCAACGACCCCGAGCGCATCGTCGCCGACGTGATGGTGCCGCCGCCGGTCAAGCTGCAGCAGCACGAGAAGGCGGGCGTCGCCGCGAGCGCGTTCGAGCGCTACGACCTCGTCTCGGCGCCGGTCGTCGACACCAACGACCGGCTCGTCGGGCGCGTCACGGTCGACGAGATCCTCGACTTCGTGCGCGCGAGCGGCGAGGAGGACATGCTCGCGCAGGCGGGCCTGCGCGAGGAGGAGGACGTTTTCGCTTCGGTCTGGAAGTCGTTCCAGAACCGCTGGACCTGGCTCGCCGTCAACCTCCTCACCGCGTTCTTCGCGTCGCGCGTGATCGGCGTGTTCGAGGGCTCGATCGCCAAGCTCGTCGCGCTCGCCGCGCTGATGCCGATCGTCGCGGGCATCGGGGGCAACTCGGGCAACCAGACGATCACGATGATCGTGCGCGCGGTCGCGCTCGGCCAGGTCACCCGGGAGCACGCCGAGAACCTCATCCGCAAGGAGCTGCAGGTCGCGCTCCTGAACGGCCTCATCTGGGGCGGCGTGATGGGGCTGGTCGCGATGATGCTCTACCGCGACGTCAAGCTCGGCCTCGTCATGATCCTCGCGATGACGCTCAACCTGCTGCTCGCCGCGCTGATGGGCGTGCTGATCCCGATGACGATGCTGCGCATGGGCAAGGACCCGGCCGTCGGCTCGTCGGTGCTGATCACCGCCGTCACCGACTCCGGCGGCTTCTTCATCTTCCTCGGCCTCGCGACGCTGTTCCTGCTTTGACGCGCCCTAGCGGGCGAGCATGAACGCGACGATCGCGTCGACGACCTGCGGCTCGATCCCGTTGTAGCCGTGATAGGCGAAAGCCTCGCAGGGATCGCCCTCGTTCCTGCCGCCGTCGAACGTGACGAACGCCTTGCGCGACGCGCCGGTCAGCTTCTCGGCGAGCGCCGGCGCGAGCGAGTAGGGGGAACCCGCGCAGACGTCCCCCTTGTGGTGCACGACCAGCACCGGCATCGCCAGCCGCTCGACCGGCATCGCGTTCACCGGCCGCCCGCGCAATTCGTAGAGGACGGTCGACGTCAACACGACCCCGTCCGCACCGACGCCTGCCAGCGCGGCCGCCGCCGCGGATTGCGTGCCACGGCTCGTGCCGACGAGCCACACGGGACGCTTCGTCTCGTTCCCGAGCCACGCGACGACCGCGCGCACGTCGGCAGCGTGCTCGGGCGTCTGCCGGAATCCGCCGAGCCCCTGGGGCAACTTGTCGGACGGCGCGTCGATCACCGCGACCGCGACGCCGCGCTCGACGAACAGCGCGCGCGAGCGCACGAGGAAGTTCCCGCGGCCCCAGCCAAAATTGCCGGCCGCATCGATCGCGAGACCGCCGTGCCCGCCCGCGAAGAGGATCGCCGCGGCCTTCGCATCCGGCGCGGGCAGGTAGAGAATGCGCTGGGTGACGCCGGGACGCGTCGGGAAGTCGACGACGCGCGGCGCCTGCGCGGCAACGCTGCTGGCCACCAGCAGCGCGCCGATCGTCGGCAACATGCGGCAAACCGGGAATAACCCGAGCGCATGGCCTGTTCGTCCCGGTGCCGTACTCGATCTCACAGGGGAGAACAACGATGAAGAACGGTTTCAGGAGTATCGCACTGGCTGCGATCGCCGTGCTGCTTGCCGCCTGCGCCACGTCGCCGCCTGATCCCACGAAGACCGTCGACGGCGTCCTGGTCAATCCGGCCGGCATGACGCTTTACGTGTTCGACCGCGACGTCGGCGGCAGCGGGAAGTCGGTATGCAACGGCCAATGCGCGACCAACTGGCCGCCGTACCTCGTGACCACCGCGGGCGCTTCGTCGGCAGCGTTCCAGGTCATCACGCGCGACGACGGCAACAAGCAGTGGGCGTACCAGGGCAAGCCTTTGTACACATGGGCCAAGGACGCAAAGCCGGGCGACAAGACCGGCGACGGGGTGGCCAACCTATGGAAAGTCGCCAGGCCCTAGATTCACGGTTATGCTCGTGGCGCTCGCGCCACGGGCGGCGCGGGCCGAACGTTTCACTCTCCCCCTGGCCCGCGCCTCTTTACCCGTGGTCGACGCGCCGCTACCGCATCCCGAGCTCCTCGCCGCGATCCCGCGGCTGCGCCGCTATGCGCGCGTGCTCGCGGGCGATTGGGCGCGCGCCGACGATCTGGTGCAGGAGACGCTCGCGCGCGCCTGGGAGAAGCGCCGGCTGTGGCAGCCCGGCACGGACTTGCGCGCGTGGCTGTTCACGATCATGCACAACGTCTTCGTGAACATGCGCACCAGCGCGAACCGCGAGGCGATGCAGGTCTCGCTCGACGCCGACTCCGAGGGCGGCGACGGCGCGTGGCAGGTGGCGGTGCAGCCGCAGCAGTTCACGCACGTCGAGCTCCGGGAGCTTCTGCAGCAGGTCGGGCGGTTGCCGGCCGAGCAGCGCGAGACGCTGCTGCTCGCGGCGGTCGAGGAATTGAAGTATGAAGAGATCGCGACGATGCTCTCGATCCCCGTCGGCACGGTGATGTCGCGGCTGTCGCGCGCGCGCGAAAAACTGCGGCGCATGGCGGACGAGCGCCCGGCGGCGATCAAGCGCATCAAGTAACTATGAATCCGCTACCGATCAGCGACGACGACCTGCAGGCCTACGCCGACGGCCAGCTCGATGGCGAGCGCCGCGACGCGGTCGAGCAGGCGCTCGCGCGCGACGCGGCGGTCGGTGCGCGCATCGCCGCGATCCGCGCGCAGAACGCCGAGCTGCGCCACGCGCTCGACCCGTGGCTCGCCGAGCGCGTGCCGCCGCGGCTGATCGCCGCCGCCGAAGGTCCGGCAGGTCGTGGCTGGTTCACGCGCGGATGGCCCGCGTTCGCGGCCGCGGCGACGCTGGTCGTCGGCATGGCGATCGGCTGGTTCGGCCGGGACATGATGCTGCAGCGCGCCGGCACGCCGACGACGTTTGCGCGCCAGGCCGTGCTGACGCATGCGCTCTACGCCGCCGACCAGCGCCGCCCGGTGGAGGTGTGGGCGAACGAGGAGGCGAGCCTCGCGCGCTGGCTCACGCGCCGCATGGGCACGCAGGCGCACATCCCCGACTTGGGACCGCTCGGCTACGCGCTGGTCGGCGGGCGCCTCGTCGCCGGC
>DATBSV010000116.1:0-23328 GCA_036559685.1 Casimicrobiaceae bacterium | reverse complement strand
GGCCAGCTCACCGAGCTCGGGCTCGGCCAGTCGTCCGCGGTCGGCACCGGCGGCGATCCGGTCAACGGGCTCAAGCACATCGACGTGCTCAGGATGTTCAACGACGATCCGGGCACCGACGCGGTGATCATGATCGGCGAGATCGGCGGCAACGACGAGGAGACCGCCGCCGAGTGGGCGAAGGCGCACATGAAGAAACCCGTCGTCGGCTTCATCGCCGGCGTCACCGCGCCGCCGGGCAAGCGGATGGGCCATGCCGGCGCGATCGTGTCGGGCGGCAAGGGCACCGCGCAGGAGAAGCTCGCGGTGATGGAAGCCTGCGGCATCAAGGTGACGCGCAACCCCGCGGAGATGGGGAAGCTACTGAAGTCCGTGCTCTAGGCGCAGCAGCTTCAAGCAAGGGAGGAGCATCGTGGAATTCGGAACGCCCCAGTTCTGGCTCGCGGGGTTCGAGATCATCGTCATCAACATCCTGTTGTCGGGCGACAACGCGGTGGTGATCGCGCTCGCGTGCCGCAACCTTCCCGACAAGCAGCGCCGGTGGGGCATCTTCTGGGGTGCGTTCGGCGCGATCGCGCTGCGCATCGTCCTCACGTTCTTCGCGCTGAGCCTCCTCCAGATGCCGTGGCTCAAGATCATCGGCGCGGTGCTGCTCCTGTGGATCGGCGTCAAGCTGATCGCCGACGACACGGGCGAGGGCGGCCACGAGATCAAGGCGGCGGACCAGCTGTTCGCGGCGGTCCGCACGGTCATCATCGCCGACCTCGTGATGAGCCTCGACAACGTGATCGGCGTGGCCGCCGCGGCGAAGGGCAGCCTGACGCTGCTGGTCTTCGGGCTCGTGCTGTCGATCCCGCTCGTGATCGTCGGCAGCCAGCTCATCATGAAGGCGATCGAGCGCTTCCCGATCCTCATCGTGGCGGGGGGTGGCCTCCTGGGCTACGTCGCGGGCGAGATGGCCGTCACCGACACGGCGGTCGCCGACTGGATCAACGCGAACGCGCACTGGTTGCACTGGGCGCTGCCGGTCGCCGGCATCGTGTTCGTGATCGGCGTCGCGCGGCTCCTGCAGATGCGCGCGGCCAGCAAGGCCGTCGAGCCGCCGGCATGACGCGGCGGCCGGGGCGACGGACCTCTTAGGTACACTCGCGTTCGCACCGCCCCGGCCCCGATTTCATGAACGACCGCATCGACCTCGACGTCGCCTCCCTGTCGCACCCGGGGATGGTGCGCTCGCACAACGAGGATTCGGTGTTCGTCGACTCGGGCGCTGGCATCGCCGTGCTGGCCGACGGGATGGGCGGCTACAACGCCGGCGAGGTCGCGAGCGGCATCGCGGTGAACGTCGTCTCCAGCGGCATGCTGCCCGAGCTCGCGTCGGGGCGCGAGTTGTCGAAGGTCGACGTGCAGAGCGGCCTGTCGCATGCGGCGCTGCTCCTGCAGCAGCAGATCGCGGCGGCCAACAAGGGTATCTACGACGCCGCGCAGGCGCGCCCCGAGTGCGCGGGCATGGGCACGACGATCGTCGCGGCCGTGTTCTTCGCGAACCGCGTCTCGATCGGCCACATCGGCGATTCGCGCTGCTACCGGTTGCGCGGCGAGAAGTTCGAGCAGCTGACGCACGACCACTCGCTCCTTCAGGAGCAGATCGACAGCGGCCAGATCACCGCCGAGCAGGCCAAGTATTCGCTCAACAAGAACCTGGTCACGCGTGCGCTCGGCATCGAGGCGATCGTGCCCGCCGACATCGCCGAGTACCGCCTCGAGCCCAACGACATCTATCTCCTGTGCTCGGACGGGCTGACCGACATGGTCGACCCCGACGTCGTGCAGAGTGTTGTGGACGACAAACGCACCGAGCTCGCGCAGGCCGCGGCCGAGCTGGTCGACCTTGCGAACCAGAACGGCGGTCGCGACAACGTGTCCGTGATCCTGGTCCGCGTGCCCCCCGAGTTCCTGCCGCAGTCCGGCTGGGCGCAGCGCTTCCTGGCGCGCAAGAAGACCAGCTAGGCGCTTGGGCCCGCCATGGGCAAGCTCGTTCTGTTCCTGAAGGACCAGAGCCCGGTCGAGATCCCGCTCGCCAAGGAGCGCGTGACGATCGGCCGGCGCGCCGACAACGACGTCTGCCTGCCCTTCCCGGCGGTCTCGGGCGAGCACGCGGCCGTCGTGACGATCCTGGCCGACTCGTTCCTCGAGGACCTCGGCAGCACCAACGGCACGCTGGTCAACGGACGCCCGATCGCGAAGCACTTCCTGCGCGACCGTGACCAGATCGACATCGGACGCCAGCTCCTGGTCTACCTCGCCGACGTGGAGGCGCACGCCGAGCCGCCGCCGGCGCTCGACAAGCGCGAGGACCGGCGCGACCTCGCGCGCCGCATCGAGCCTGCGCGCTCGCCCGGCCGCATCGAGCCTACGCTGTCCGCGGTCGACGAGGACCTGGGCGCCGCGCTCGGCATCCCGCCGGCCGACGCGTCGCGGAGCGAACCCGTGCTGCGGGAGGCGCCCGAAGCGCCTGCGTCGTCCCCGGCGACGTATCGCATCCCGACCGAGGCCGTCGCGCAGGACGCGACGTTCGACGACGACCTCGCCCGCCTGCGTCACAAGCACGCCGAGGTGCTCTCGTCGGAGCCGGCGGTGCCGCCGGCCCCGCGCGATGTCGGGGCGCCCGTGCACGGGCGGCTCCTCGTGACGAGCGGCCCGTCGAGCGGGCGCGTCGTCGACATCACGCGCGAAGACTTCGTGATCGGCCGCGTCGGGCTCCAGGTCGCCGCGATCGAATTGCATGACGGCGTCTTGCGTCTTGTGGCGCGAGAAGGCGCGGAGCCACCCAAGGTCAATGACGTCCCCGTGCCAAGCGAGGGACTGGCGTTGTCCCCAGGAGACGCGCTCGAAATCTCCGGAACGCGGCTGGAATTCATCTCGGCGGAGTGACGCTCAACGTCACATGACGCGGCGCGGCACGTCGTTGCGCCCAGTTCACGTTCCGATACTACGAGTCATGCTGGCGTCATGCCCCTATGGGCTGCGCCGCCCGTCGCTAAAAAGCGACAATGATTCAGTGCGTTAGGGCGCGATTCCCGAGCGGCGCCCGCCCTTCGTCCGGCTGGCATACCGGTTGCTCTATGGTTCCGGCCATCGCTGGTAGCGCAGATTTCGATTTCGTCACACTCATCATCAGGAGAATTTCATGAAACGCATTCAGCAAGGCTTCACGCTCATCGAGCTGATGATCGTGGTGGCGATTATCGGCATCCTCGCCGCCATCGCGATCCCGCAGTACCAGAACTACACGGGCCGTGCCCAGCTGTCGGACGCGATCGTGATCGCGTCGGGCATCAAGACGGCGGTCGGCGAGTACTACCAGGTGAACGGCTCGTTCACCGGCGCCGACGGTAGCGTCGGCGGTATCCCGGCGAACATTGCCAGCAACGCCGGCAAGTACGCGAACTCGCTGACGACCGCGAACGGCACGGTCACGGTGGGCATGAACGGATCGGGCGTCGCCTCGTGCGTCTCGAGCAAGAACGTGACGCTGGCCCCGGTCGCGCCCGCCCAGCCGGAAGCGCCGATCTCGTGGAACTGCTCTTCGGACGCGAACCCGGGCTGCAAGCCCTCGACCTGCGCCTGATCGCTCTCGTCAGTGCCACAAGCGAAACGGGGGCCTGAAGGCCCCCGTTTCATTTTGCCCAGGGGTTGGCTACAGCGCGTCGACGACATGTCGTTCACCTCCCACCGTCCGGACACTACTCGTTTGCATCGCGCGACCCGCCGCAGCCAGCAGGCGTTCACGCTCATCGAGCTGATGATCGTCGTCGCGATCGTTGGCATCCTTTCGACGATCGCCGTGCCGCAGTACCAGCTCTATACCGGCAAGGCTCAGCTCGGCGAGGCCATCCACATCGCGGTCGGGCGCAAGGCGGCGATCGCCGAGGAATATGCGATCGGGACGCCGTTCTCCACGATCACCGGGGGCGTCCGGGGCATCCCCGACAACGTGCCGTCCGGCGCGGGTCAATACGTCGATTCGCTGAACGTCGTCGCCGGAGTCATCATTGCGCAGATGCGTAGTACCCGTGTGTCGCCTTGCGTGATCGGCGCAATGCTCAGCCTCACGCCCATTGCACCGGTGCAGATCGGCGATCCGATCAGCTGGGTCTGCTCGACCACGGCCGTCTGCAAGCCGCAGACCTGTAGCTGACGTCCCCGAATTGCGCTCGCCGTCAGGGCTCGCGGGGATCGGGGCGCCCGCGGTCGCACGCTAGAATGCGGCGCACACGTCAGCGCGCACGCATGGGACTCATCAAGCTTCGATCCGCCTTCGCGTCCCGCTCGTCGCGCGACCGGGCGAAGGATCGCCCGGCGAACGATGACGCGTCGGCCGACGCTGCGCGCGCGTGGCGCACGCTCGTCGACGCCGGCCGGCTCCCCGAAGCGCTCGCAGCCATCGATCGACGAATCGGGGAGGACGGCGGCGATGCCGAGCTCCTGGTCCGGCGCGCGGACGTCCTGCGAACCTGGGGCCGCAATCACGAGGCCGCACGCTCGATCGCGGCCGCCGCGACGCTCGGCGATCCCGCGGCGATCGATCGCTGGCGCGGATGGGCGTCGCTGACGTTCGGACGTGCCGACGAGGCCGTCGCATGCTTCGCGCGCGCGCGCGAGTGCGACGACTCCACCGAGCTCGCGCGCGACTTGGCGCAGGCGCTCGTGGCCGCGGGACGCTTCGACGACGCTTCTGAACTGTACGGCGAGCTCCACGCGCGCTCGCCAGCCGACGCGACGGTGTTGCGCGAATGGGGCGTCGCCGAGTTGCGCGCCAAGCGATTCGCGCGCGCGGTCGAGCTGTTCGAGCGCGTCGTCGTCGCCCGCCCCGAGGATGGCGAGGCGCATGAGCATCTCGGCGTCGCACTTTCGTCGATGGACCGGACCGCGGAAGCCGTCGCGGCGCTCCAGCGCAGCGTTTCGCTCTCCGCGCGCGAGCCTGGGGCAGGCGCGGCGTTCTCGAATCTCGCCATCGGCCATGCCGAGCTCGGTGAGTGGAGCGACACCCTCCGCGTGCTCGTCGATGCGCTGCGCGAGGTTCCGGACCTGGCCGGCCATCTCCAGCTCAGCGTCGCGTTGCTGGCGCTCGGTCGCTTCACCGACGGCTGGCGACAGTACGAGCATCGCTGGCTGGTCGAGCCGCTGCTGTCGATCCGCGCGCGATACGGGGTGCCGCAATGGACCGGACAGCCGCTCGACGGGCGCACGGTCCTGGTCCGCTCCGAGCAGGGGCTCGGCGACGTGTTCCAGTTTGTCCGCTACGTTCCGCTGCTCAAGGCGCATGGTGCGCGCGTCGTGTTCCAGCCGCTCGCGGGAATGGACGTGATCGCGCGGCGTTTCCCCGGCGTCGACCAGATCGTCGGCGACGGCGAGCGCCTTCCGCCGATCGACTACTTCGTCAACCTGATGAGCCTCCCGCGGGCATTCGGGACGACGGTCGACACGATCCCGTCCGACATCCCCTACCTGTCGCCCGACCCCGCGTATTTCCGCAAGTGGCGCGCGCGCTTCGCGAATCGCTCGCGCCCCGTCGTGGGTCTTGCGTGGGCCGGACGACCGCAACATCGCACCGATCGGCATCGCTCGTTGACGGTGCGGCAGCTCGCGCCGCTGTTCGACGTCCCGGACGTTCGTTTCGTCTCGCTTCAGAAGGGTCCGGCGGCCGTGCAGGCCGAAACGGTGTCCGACGCGGTCGACTGGGAGGGTGTCGGCGCGGAGCTCGACGACCTGGAGGATGCGGCTGCCGTGGTTGCGGAACTCGACCTGCTCGTGTGCGTCGACACGGGCCTGGCGCATCTCGCCGCGGCGATGGGCAAGCCGGTTTGGGTCATGCTTCCCGAACCGGCCGACTACCGCTGGCTGACCGGACGTGACGACACGCCGTGGTACCCCACGATGCGGCTGTTCCGGCAGGCGACGCCGCGCGACTGGCGACCGGTCGTCGAACGCATCGCAAGCGAGCTCGCGTCATGGCGCGCGTCGTGGCAACCGCCGGCCTCGGACGATGTCGGCATCCGTGTGCGCCAGGAGGTCGGCCGGCGCGCGGTCGCGGCACGAGAAGACGCAGCGCCTCTCGCGGGCCTCGCGGATGTTGCCGAAATGCGCGCAGGGCTCCTGCGTTTCATGCCCGACGACGCGCCGATCGGCCGGGCGCTCGCCTACGCCGGTGAATGGCTGCCGGAAGGGCTCGAGATCCTCGGGCGCTTCGTGCGGCCGGGGATGACGCTCGTCGAGGCGGGCGCCGACGTCGGCGCACTCACGGTGCCGCTCGCGCGCATGATCGGACACGACGGCACGCTGCTGGCGTACGAGGATCGGCCGATGCAGAGGCGTCTTCTGGCCGACAACCTGAAGCTGCACGGGCTCCCGCACGCGTCGGTGATGTTGCGCCGGCTGGGCGCGCCGACCCCGAATGGATTCACGTCCGATCGCGAGACGATCGACGACCTCGGTCTCGCGCGTCTCGACGGCCTCAAGCTGGGACTGCGCGTCGATGTTCCGGATATCCTCGCCGGCGCGACCGACACGTTGTGGCGATGCCGGCCGTGGATCATGGCCGAGCTCGTGGGCGAGGACGCCCTCGCGCCGACATGCGACGTGCTGCGCGCCCACGGCTACCGTTGGTGGCGTGCCGACCTGCCGATCGTGCGGCCGGACAACTTCAACCGACGCACCGTGGATGCGTTCGGCGCCGCGACGATCGCGACGCTGTTCGCAGCGGCCGAGGAGTGGGACGTCGGCGCCGCGCCGGACGCGTGGCGTGAGGCTACGGCGTGACGGCCAACGAGCTGCGGTCGTAGCGCGTGGGATTGCTTCGCGCCCTCGCGAAGTCGCTGGCGCGCCGGAACGTCGCCGAGTCGTCGGATGATCGCGCGAAGGGCAAGGCCGACGCCGGCGCCGCACGACGTTCGGCGCGCGGCGCCGACTATTCCGCGGCCCGCGAACGCATCGTTGCGCATCCCGACGACGCCGAGGCCTGGGCCCTCGCCGCCCGGACGCTGATGCACTGGGGACGCCGGCACGAAGCGTTCGACGCGTTCGAGTCCGCGCGACGACATGCGCCGGCCTCGGCCGAGATCGCTCGCGACGCCGCATCGTGCGCGTGGGCGCTCGGACGAACCGGCGAGGCCGAGCGCGCGCTTCGCGAGGCGATCGCCGCGCGTGATGATCCGCCGACGGCGCTCGCGCTCTCCCGCCTCCTTGCCTCGTCCGGCCGCGCGCCGGAAGCGCTCAGGCTAGCCACGAGGGCGCTGGCGTCGGGCGCCGATCGGGTCGAAGGGCTCGCGACGGTCGCCCGGTGCGAACGCGCGCTCGGGGACATCGCTGCAGCCGAACGGCACGTACGCGAAGCGATCGACGCCGCGCCCGCGGACGCGCGACTTTGGCGCGACCTCGCCTCGCTGCTCGAGTCCGCCGGTCGCGAGGTCGAGGCCGAGGCAGCGCAGGATCGCGCGCGCGCGTTGGGCGATGCAGGCACGTACATCCGCGCGGAACGCTTGCGGCGACGCGGGGACTATGCCGCCGAAGCCGCTTTGCTGATCGACGAGTTGCGCGAGCGACCGTCGGCGGCCGGGCAATTCATGCTCGCCGAGGCGCTCATCGCGCAGGGACGCTTTCTCGCTGGCTGGCGGCAGTTCGAGTTCCGCAAGTTCGAGCGCGCGATGCTCGATGCGCCCGGCGTCGCCGGCGTACCGCCGTGGCTCGGCCAGCCGCTTCGCGGGAAGACGATCCTCGTGAAGGCCGAGCAAGGCATCGGCGACGTCGCATGGTTCGCTCGCTACTTGCCGAGACTCGCAGGCGAAGGTGCGCGCGTCGTTCTGTTGCCGCGCGCCGACATGCAGCGCGCGTCGCGTGGCTTCGCGGGCGTCGATCGCGTGCTGTCCGAAGGTGAGCGGCTGCCCGCGCTCGACTACCAGGTGAGCCTGATGTCGCTCGCGATGCGGTTCTCGACGACGCTCGCGTCGATCCCGGGCGGCGTGCCCTACCTCGTGCCCGATCGCATCGCCGTCGAACGCTGGGAGCGCGTGATTCCGGACGAAGGTCTTCCGCGCGTCGGGATCGTGTGGGCGGGCAAGCCCGCGCAGGCACGAGACGCCCAGCGTTCGATGCAGCTGACGCAGTTCCTGCCGATCCTGCGCGTGCCTGGATGCCGATTTTTTTCGTTGCAGAAGGGGCCGGCCGAGGCCCAGATCGCGGACCTGCCGGGCGATGTCGCGCTCGAGCCGCTGGGCGCCCGCTTCGACGATCTCGAGGACTTGCTGGGTGCGATCGCGCGGATGGACCTCGTCATCTCCGTGTGCACGGGCCCGGCGCACATCGCGGGGGCCATGGGCAAGCCGGTCTGGACGCTGATCTCCGAGCCGCCGGACATGCGCTGGATGCAGTCGCGCACGGACAGCCCGTGGTATCCGACGATGCGGCTGTTTCGCCAATCGTCCGTTGGGCGCTGGGACGACGTCGTGGCCAACGTCGCGGCCGCGCTCGGCACCGGGCGTGAGGCGCTCGACGCGACGTCGCGCGGCGATCACCGGAGTCGCAACACCGTCGACGTTGACGACGACGGCAGCGACGACGACGCGCTCGCGCGCGTCGCGGAGACCAGCGTCGGCGTCTTGATGGTCGACGAGGACGAAGCGCTCGCCGGCGATGGCGCCTACCTGTTGTCGCGCCTTCACGCGTTGACAGGGCTCGCGGCGCGCGGCGACATCGTCTTGACGATCGGCGTCGCTGCCGACGCCATCGCGCTCGGTCGCGGCGTAGGCGCGAGCGGCCACCTTTTCCTCCATGAGGCCGACGCGCGCCGATGCGCGATGCTCGTCCAGAACCTCACCGCGCACGGGATCGCGAACGCCTCGGTCCTCGCGCACGGGTTGCGCGGCGCATCGGACACGAGCGAGGCCGACAACGCCGATACCATCGACGACCTCGCCCTGGATCGCCTCGATGGCCTCGTTATCGAGCTTGCGCACGACACCTGCGGGATCCTCGCCGGAGCGGACGCCACCGTGTGGCGCTCGCGCCCCTGGCTGGCAATCACCACCCGCGAAGCGGATGCGACGAAGGCCGCGGAGCGGGCACACTCGTTCGGCTACCGGACCTTTCGACTGGATGCCGAGGCCGTCGTGAATGCTGGCGTCGACGGCGTCGTCGTGCTCTTCGCGCTTCCAGAGGAGCGCATGCCCGACGACGCCATAGCCGGCTGTGTAGAATGGCCGTGAGGCGCGACGAGCGCGCACGGGCGAAGCGACGGGGGTAATTCCGAATGGCGTTTCTGGGGCTGTTGGACACCAAGGAGGTCGAGGCGTTTGCGACCGCGCTCGCCGAAGACCTGAACCGTCGCTTCCCGCCGGCCTCGGAGAAGCGCACCGATGCCGGGGCGAAGAACCAGCTGGGCGTCATCCTCGACGGCCTCGGCGCGCGCGCCGTCCGCTTCCGCGACGAAAAGCAGCTCGGCCTCTACAAGAAGGCCAAGCTTGGCAACGTTTTCCGCTGGAAGCTGAAGGACCTGGGCTACAGCGACACGTTCGTCGACCAGGCGACGACCGCGATCGTCACGCGCGTCGCCGTCAAGTAGCAGGCGGCGTCGCGCAGTACGCGCGCCACATGCCGCGGAACGCGGCTTCTACGTTGCGCGCCAGCGCCTGGTAGTCGAGCGCTCCGCAGGCGCGCAGTCGCTCGCGAAGGCTCCCGCGGAGCTCGCGCAGCCGCGCGGGATCGATCGCGAGGGCGACGGCGAACGCCACGTAGTCGTCGATCGTCGAGTGCGCGAATTCCGGCGCGTCGACGCCGCGCATCGCCGCAGGCGTCGCGCGCGCGAGCTCCGAATCGCCTTCGAGCGCGACGATCGGGACGCCCATCCAGAGCGTGTGCAGCGTCGTCGTGCCGCCGCCATACGGAAACGGGTCGAGCGCAACGTCGACGTCGAGGAACGACGCGAGGAATTCAGCGAGCGGCATGAAGGGACGAACCTCGACGCGGCCCGAGTCGACGCCGCGCCGCGCGAACGATTCGCGGATATCGCGACGCACGTCGGCCGCATCTCCGCCCCGCGCGACGATCTTGAGCCGTGCCGAGGGCGCGCCGCGCAGGATCGCCGCCCAAGCGTCCTTCGCGGCGTCGGTGACCTTGGCCCAGTTGTTGAAGCTCCCGAACGTCACGTGGCCGTTGCGTTCGAACGGCGGCGGGCCCGGGTCGGGGCTTGCGGGATCGGGCGTGAAGCAGGCGAGCGACGGGATGCGCCACAGCTTTTCGGTGTAGAACGCCTCGGCGCCGGCCGGGTCGTGCTGCGGGTCGGTCAACCGCCAGTCGATCGTGGCTAGCCCCGTCGTGTTCATGTAGCCGAACCAGCCGACCTGCACGGGCGCTGGCTTGCGCGCGAATACGCCGAGGCGGTTGTGGCCCGTGTGGCCGGCGAGGTCGACGAGCACGTCGATGCGCTGGCCGCGCACGAGGCCGGCGAGCTCGTCGTCGCTCATCGACGCGCACTTGTACCAGTGCTCGAAGCGGCCGCGCAGCCGTGCCGACACCGCGTCCTCGGGATATGGCGAGACGTCGAACGCATGCGCCGGAAAGCGCTCCGCGTCGTGCGCGACGAGGTAGCTCTCGAGCCAGTATGCGATCGGGTGGTTGCGCAGGTCCGGCGACACGAAGCCCACGCGGATCCTTCGCTCGGGCGAGCGGTCGTTGTGGTGCGGCCGACGCGCGGACCCGACCGCGCGCTCGAGCCGCTCGCCCCATGCACGGTGTTCGTCGAACGTACGCGAGCGGTCGAACAGCCCGAAGTGGTTGAGCAGGAACAGCCGGCTGCCTCCGAGCGCAAAGTGGTCGGGCCGACGGGCGAGCTCGCGGTCGTATGCGGCGATCGCCTCCGCGCCGCGACCGAGGAACGCGAGCTGCTCGCCGATGCGCTCGTCGACGCCGGCGAGGTCGGGCTTCGCCGCTCGCGCGCGCTCGAACAGGTCGAGCGCGCCGACCGGATCGTGGCCGGCCGCCGCGATCGCGCCGGCGAGCATCAGGAGGTCGGGCTGCCCGGGATGACGGTCGAGCGCTGCGTGGACGGCGTTGCGCGCCGCGACGAGGTCGCCCTGACCGAAATGCGCATTCGCGCGCTGGTAGAGCGCGACGAGATGGTCCGGGTCGGCGGCGAGCGCCTCGTCGAACGCGGCCACCGCGGTAGCGTGGCGCTTCGCCTCGAGGTGCGCCTGGCCGCGTGCCACGGCCGCCTCGACGTTCGCGGAGGACGCAGCGGGCGCCGATGCCGGGGTCGGGACCGCAGCGGCCACCGGACCCACCGGCGGGCGCGCCTTGCGTCCGAACCACGACTTGATCATCGTCCGGTGCTTCCGAACCCGCCTTCCGCGCGCGCCGACGCTTCGAATGCATCGACGATGCGGAACGCCGCGCGCGCGACGGGCACGACCACGAGTTGCGCGAGCCGGTCGAGCGGGTTCAGCACGTAGGGCTCGCGGCCGCGATTCCAGCAGCTCACCATCAGCGGGCCCTGGTAGTCCGCATCGATGAGCCCGACGAGGTTGCCGAGCACGATGCCGTGCTTGTGGCCGAGCCCCGAGCGCGGCAACAGGATCGCCGCGTAGCCGGGATCGCCGATGTGGATCGCGATGCCGGTCGGCACGAGCGAGGTGTCGCCCGGCGCGAGGGTGATCGGCGCGTCGACGCACGCGCGAAGGTCCATGCCCGCCGCGCCATCGGTCGCGTACGACGGCAGCGAGGCCCGGATGCGCTCGTCGAGGATGCGGACGTCGACGCGGATCGGCGCGCCCGCCATCATCGCGCCTTCAGGCGCGTGGCGATCTCGGCGCACAGTCGGCGCGCGAGCGCGAGCTTGTCCATGCGCGGCAGCGCGTGCGCGCCGCGGTCGTCGAGGATCGTGACCTCATTGTCGTCGGCGCCGAGCGCGTCCTGCGCGCGGTTCGCGACCAGCATCGCGAGCTTCTTGCGCTTGCGCTTCTCCTCGCCCTGGCGCACGACGTCGTGGCTCTCCGCCGCGAAGCCGACACAGAACGGCGCGCGCTTGCGCGATGCGACCTCGGCGAGGATGTCGACAGTCGGCTCCAGCTCGATCGACATCGGCGCGTTCGCCTTCTTGACCTTCTGCTCGTGCGCTTGCACGGGCCGGTAGTCGGCGACGGCGGCGACCGAGACGAACACGTCGTGGCCGTCGACGCGCGCGAGCACCGCGTCGGCCATCTCGGCGGCGCTCACGACGTCGATGCGGTCGACGCCGGCGGGCGTGGCGAGCGACGTCGGGCCCGCGACGAGCGTGACGTCGGCGCCCGCCTCGGATGCCGCGCGCGCGATCGCGAAACCCATCTTGCCCGAGCTCGCGTTGGTGATGCCGCGCACCGGGTCGATCGCCTCGAACGTCGGACCCGCGGTGACGAGCACGCGCTTGCCGTCGAGCACCTTGGGCGCGCGCGATGCGACGACCGCGTCGAAGATCGCCTGCGCCTCGAGCATCCGGCCGTCGCCGACCTCGCCGCAGGCCTGGTCGCCGGCGTCGGGCCCGAGGATCGCGATGCCGTCCGCGCGCAGCTGCGCGACGTTGCGCTGCGTCGCCGCGTTCAGCCACATCTGCACGTTCATCGCCGGCGCGACGAGCAACGGGCATTCGCGCGCGAGGCACAGCGTCGACAGGAGGTCGTCGGCGTTCCCGTGTGCGAGCTTCGCGAGGAAGTCGGCGGACGCGGGCGCGACGACGATCAGGTCCGCGCCGCGCGAGATTTCGATGTGGTCCATCGCGTTGGCCGCGCCGGAAGTCCAGAGGTCGGTCGCGACGGCGCGTCCGGTGAGCGCCTGAAACGTCATCGGCGTCACGAAGCGCGTCGCGGCCTCGGTCATCGCGACGTCGACGACGACGCCGTCCTTGACGAACAGGCGCGCGAGCTCGGCCGCCTTGAACGCGGCGATGCCGCCGGTCACGCCGAGGACGATGCGCGTGAGCGGACGGGGAGCGGGCGACGGATCGGCCATCGGTCGTAGGCGCTGGAGTCGGCGCGAAAGTTTACCCTCTTTGCCCATGGACCCGACCGCGACCGACGAGCGACCGCGCGAGCGGCTACGCGCGCGCGGTGTGGCGAGCCTGACCGATGCCGAGCTCGTCGCCCTCGTGCTCGGCACCGGCGCGCCGGGCTGCGGTTCGCTCGACGTCGCGCGCACACTGCTCGCGAGCCTGGGCGGCGTCGGCGGGCTGATGCGGGCGTCGCCGTCGACGCTCGCTTCGATGCGCGGCCTCGGCGCCGGCAAAGCCGCGCGGCTCGCGGCCGGCGCGGAGATCGCGCGCCGCGCGCTGCGCGCCGATCTCGAACGCGGCGACGCGATGAGCTCGCCCGACGCGGTGCGCGACTACCTGAAGCTCGTGCTCGGGCCCGAGACCGTCGAGGTCTTCGTCGGGCTGTTCCTCGACAGCCAGCACCGCCTGATCGCGGCCGAAGAGCTCGCGCGCGGCACGCTCGCGCAGACGAGCGTCTACCCGCGCGAGGTCGTCAAGACCGCGCTCAGGCGCAACGCGGCCGCCGTGATCTTCGCGCACAACCATCCGTCGGGCGTCGCCGAGCCTTCGCGCGCCGACGCGCTCCTCACGCAGGCGCTCAGGAACGCGCTGACGCTCGTCGACGTCCGCACGCTCGATCACCTGATCGTGGCCGGCGCTCGCGTGACCTCGTTCGCCGAGCGCGGCCTGATGTAAATGATTGAATCGAATAGGGAAAATTGGCGCCGCCGGGTGGTAGTCACGTAACGTCCGGACCCGCCAAGCGCTTGATCCTGCGGCAAAAATCGGCGATAATCGCGCTCTTTGCCACAAGCATCAGCATCGTAAGGAGCGAGCCATGGCTCGAGTCTGTCAAGTCACCGGCAAGGCCCCGATGACGGGCAACAACGTTTCGCACGCGAACAACAAGACCAAGCGGCGCTTCCTGCCCAACCTGCAGCGCCGCCGCATCTGGGTCGAGAGCGAGAACCGCTGGATCAGCCTGCGCCTGACCACCAACGCGCTGCGCACGATCGACAAGAACGGCATCGACAAGGTGCTGGCGACGATGCGCGCGCGCGGCGATCACGTCTAACCGGAGAGCGTCATGCGCGAGAAGATCAAGCTCGAGTCGACGGCCGGCACCGGCCACTTCTACACGACGAGCAAGAACAAGAAGACCAAGCCCGAGAAGATGGTGATCAAGAAGTTCGATCCCGTCGCGCGGAAGCACGTCGACTACAAGGAAGCGAAGATCAAGTAACGCGACTGGGGGTCGCGGCCGGGCGCGCTTGCAGGTGCCCGGCGAGCACGAAGGGCCGCGCGAGCGGCCCTTCGCGCTTCAGCGCATGGTGACTTCCTGCACGAAGCGGTAGATGGCGGAAGCGCGAAACTCGGGTCGCAGGTGGCGATTCTGCGCGAACAGCACGCGCTGCGCGCGACCGCGCCGGTCCGACCCGAGGTAGCCTGCGATGGCGGTGAGCGCCGCAAACTCACGCTGCAGGATCGTGAGGTCGTCGCGCGCGAGCAACACCGCGGCCGCGTCCGCGGCCGGGCCAGGCTCGCGGCGGCCCATCGCTCGGAATAGCCGCAGCCACTCGGCCGTCGCCTCGGGAAGCTGCTTGCGGCAGCGCGAGCGCTCGATGACGGCGACGAATCGATCGATGTCCGCCGCGGGGAGCGCGACCGCGAACTCGCCCGACAACGTCACGACGCTGTCCCACAATGCCGTCGCGCTGTTTGCCGCGACGCAATCGACCAGCAGCAGGCGCGCGTTGGCGAGCGTGCGCGCGGAGGCGAGCGGCGGCAACGGGGCGCCGCCCGCGAAGCCGCTTCCGGTGAGGAACTCATGGCCGTGCCGCGCGCGGAGCCAGCGCTCGTCGAGCGTGAGGGACTGCGGTGGCGGCTCGGGAGGAAGCGCAACCGGCGGACCTCGACGCTCGACCAGATCGACCGCCGGCAGCGGCGCCGCGAGGATGTCGATGACCTCGCGCGCAGTCGAGCCCTTGAACCGCGCAGCCGGTGCGTCCAGATCGACGATGGGAAAGTAGTCGGAGTTGGGCGGCACGTCGACGCTTCGGAACAGGAGCGGCACACTCGACGGACCCAGCAATAGGCGCCGGTCCATGTCGGCGGGCGACCGAATGCCGATGCTCGCGAGCCGACCGGCGAGGTCCGGATGCGCGAACGGCGCGGCAGGATCGTCGACGAGTTCGAGTTCGCGTCGCGCGACGAGCAGCATGTCGCTCCCGTTGGTGCTGTACAGCGTCACGTTCGGAAACACATCGAGCAGCGACTTGACGACCGCCGCCGTCAGGCGCTGATCGAACTCGTAGGCTTGCAACCATTGCACCAGCACGCCGCCCGGCTTCAGGAAGCGGTCTGCCTGACCGTAGAACTCGCCCGTGAACAGCGACGACACGCCGGCGACCCACGGATTCGAGGGCTCGGAAACGATGATGTCGTAGCGCCGGCCTGCCTTCGCGAAGTACGACTTCGCGTCGTCGATCACGACGCGGCTGCGCGGGTCGGTGTACGCGCGCGCCGACTTGTCCGCGAACTGGCGCGCGCCTTCGATCATCAGTGGCTCGATCTCTATCGTGTCGACCCGATCGATTGCCGCATCGAGAAACGCCGCGGTCGTCATACCGGACCCGAAGCCGATCACCGCGACGTCGCGCGCGCCGGGGTTGTAGCGGAGCGGGAGTGCGGCAGCGAGCACCATGGTCAACTCGTCGCTGACGATCCACGAACGGTCGGGACCGACATTGGCCGCGGCGTCGGGCTTGCCATTGGTGCGGATCGTGACTACGCCGTCCTCGGTGCGCGTGACGTTCACCGTCGCGGTCTTGCCATCGCGGTTGTAGACGGTCGCTGCGCTCTGGTCGAGGCGCGGCAGGCCGGTGCGATAGACGGCGGACACGGTCCTGCTCGCGTCGATGCGCAGCACGAATGGCGCGACGGCCAGGGCGCAGGCGCTGGCAACGCAGGCGATCGCGGCCACGACCCCCGCGCGCGATCGACGCCACCGGCCAAGGAGCGCGATACCCAGCGCGACGTCGATCGCCGCGGCGGCGATCAGCGTTCCGGCGAGGCCGAGTTGCGGCAGTCCGACGTGCACGGCGATGAGCACGCCCATGATCGCGCCCAAGGTATTCCACGCGTACACGTACCCGATCGCGCGCTCTCCGTAGCCGTCGCGCAACAAAAGGTAGGTGATGAGCGGCAGCGTCATGCCGGCCGCGAACGTCGCCGGCAGCATGATCGCCATCGCGATGCCCGCGCTGCCGAGGTTGAACAGCGCGTAGCCGCCGTCGGTCTTCGCAAGCGAGCCGATCAGCCACGCCATCGCGTCGAATGCCCAATCGTAGAGCACGAGGCTCGCGAGCGCCGCGAGCCCCATCGCAATCTGTACGTAGCCCAGGAACGCTCGCGGCGCGCTAAATCGGTCGATGCGACGCCGGATCCACGCGCCGCCGAGCGCGAGCCCGAGGATGAAGCTCGCGAGCATCAGCTCGAACGCGTGTGTCGACGCGCCGAGCACGAGCGACAGCATGCGGATCCACGCGATTTCGTAGCCGAAGGACGACAGGCCCGTGAAAGCCGCGACGCCGAGGAGCAGCCAAGGCGCCGCCACCGCGGCGTTGCCTGCCGCGTCGCGCGAAGACGCCGTCGGCGGTTGCGGGCCCGCGACGATGTAGACGGCAATCGCGAGCAGCACGTTCGCGATGCCGGCGATGAGCGATGCGCCAGGCAGCCCGGCGTGCGGGACGAGCACGAAGATTCCGGCGAGCACGCCGGCGACGGCGCCGAGGCTGTTCAGGAAGTAGAGCAGCGCGATGCGGCGGCCGGGGGATTCCGGCGCCAAGCGCAACAGCCCGGACGTCATCAGCGGGAAGGTCGTGCCGAGCAGCACCGACTGCGGCAGGATCAGGACCGCGGCGAGCAGCCACGACGACACGCACCAACTGTCGACCGAGCAGGTCGCGGGCAGCAGCGCGTCGTAGCCCCAGCCCGTCGCCGCCGTGAACACGTGGTGGAATACGACGCCGGCCCAACCGACCAGGAACTCAGCGGCCGCGTACCAGACGAGCGGCCGTTTGAGCTTGTGCGCGTACCGCCCCGCCGCGGCGGCGCCGAGCGCCATGCCGCCGATGAACACGACGAGCACGACCGACTGCGCGTAGGCCGCGTGACCGAGGAAGAGCTTGAGGTAATGCGACCAGATCGACTCGTAGATCAGGCCGCAGAAGCCGGAGACGAGAAACAGCGCCTGGATCGCTGCGATGCGACCCCTAGGCGCCAACACGACCTCAGGCGTAGCGCTTGAGCTTCAGCGAGAACTGCGCGAGCGGCGCGATGCCCGAGGCCTCGGCGCGACGGCACCAGTCCTGCAGGCGCGCGAGCAGCTGCTCCGAGGTCTCGGTCGAGCGCGACCACAGCGATGTCAACTCGGCGCGCATCGAGACGATCTTCGCGATCGTCTTGCTGTGCTCGGCGAGGTGCGCGAGGCTGTGGCGCTCGCCTTCCGGCAGCGCGTCCGGGTCGGTCAGCCAGCGCTTGAGCCGTCCGGCGTTCGGCAGCTCGAGGCCCCGCGCCTTCTCGCGCAGCACCTCGACCTCGTGGCGGCACGCCGCCTTGAGCGCGCGGGCGTAGGTCGTCGCGACCTGGTAGCGGTGCGTGATCACGGCCTGCAGCGTGGCGTGGTCGGCTTCCGGCTTCGACGCCTCGAGCTTGAGCTTCGGCGCGACGCGACGGACCTTCGCGAGTCCCACCGCGGAGAGCGCGCGGATGTAGAACCAGCCCAGGTCGAATTCGTACCACTGCGCCGAGAACTTGGCCGAGCTGCCGTACGCGTGGTGGTTGTTGTGCAGCTCCTCGCCGCCGATGATGAGACCCCACGGGACGAGGTTGGTCGACGTGTCGGCGGTCGCGTAGTTGCGGTAGCCCCACCAGTGCGCGAGGCCGTTGACGATGCCGGCGGCGAAGAACGGGATCCACGCCATCTGGATGGCCCAGATCGTCGCACCGATCACGCCGAACAGGATCACGTTGAGCGCGAGCATCAGGCCGACGCCCTGCCACAGGAAGTGTGCGTAGACGTTCCGCTCGAGCCAATCGTCGGGCGTGCCGTGGCCATAGTGGTCCAACGTCTCCTGGTTGCGCGATTCGACGCGGTAGAGCTCGGCGCCGGTCCAAAGCACGGTATTGAGGCCGCGCGTCACCGGGCTGTGCGGGTCCTGCTCGGTCTCGACCTTCGCGTGGTGCTTGCGGTGGATGGCGGCCCACTCCTTGGTGATCATGCCGGTCGTCAGCCACAGCCAGAAGCGGAAGAAATGCGAGACGACCGGGTGGAGGTCGAGCGCGCGGTGCGCCTGGCAGCGGTGCAGGAAGATCGTCACCGACGCGATCGTGACGTGCGTCATCACGAGGGCGACGACGATGACCTGCCACCACGTCAGCGGGACGAGGCCGTGAGCGAGGAACTCCAGCGCGGGATTCAGATCGGGCATTCGGGAGGGCGCCTTGAGGGGGTCAGGCGTCCGTCAGGTGAGCAAGAGGGTCATTGTACCTGCCCCGGGCATCCCCCGGGGAAGTCCAGCCGGACGGCGGGTGCGCAACCGTACATAAGGGCCAAACCCTTGTATTTCAAGGGTTGCCGGAGGGTGTCTGCCGCTCGTCCGTCGGTGCCTCGCGGCGTGCGGGCGCCCGCGTGAACTGGACGTCGCGCCGCGGCGGCGGGATCGCGATCCCGGCCTTGCCCAACGCATCGACCACGTTGCGCATCAGCGCGCTGCGCAGCGGCCCCGCGCCGCCTTCGGCGTGGCTCGACCACAGGGTGAGCTCGAGCTGGATCCCCGAGTCGCCGAACCCGGCGACGAGCGCCTGCGGCGCACGCTCGCCGGACAAAAGGACGCTCGGCTGCGCGCGCGCGGCTTCGACGAGTAGCAGGAGCACGCGGTCGAAGTCGGTGCCGTACGGGACGGTCAGCGGCACGACGAGGCGCATCAGCGCGGTCGCGTGCGCATGGTTGAGCACGGTCGTGGTGACCAGCGTCTCGTTCGGCACGATCGCCTCGACGCCGTCGAGCTGGCGTACGACGACATAGCGCGACGTGAAGCGCGTGACCTCGCCGTGCCTGCCGTCGACGGTCACGACGTCGCCGAGCTTGATCGACTTGTCGAGCAGCACCGCGAAACCGGCGATGTAGTTGGCCGCGAGCTTCTGCAGGCCGAGGCCGATGCCGACACCGAGCGCGCCGCCGAACACCGACAGGAGGGTGAGGTCGATGCCGATCGCGGGCAGCGCGATCAGCACGCCGAGCACGATCAGGATCGCGCGCAGGAACTTCGCGAGCACGACGCGCGTGTTCGCGTCGAGCGCGGTCGCCATCAGGCGGCGCTCGATGAAGCCGGACAGCCACAGCGTGAGGGCGATCGTCACGACTACGACGACCAGTCCCTGGCCGATCGTGTAGAGCGAGATCTGGCTCTTGCCGATTTGGAACGTCACCGACTCGAGCATCGCGTTGATCTCGGCGGTCACGCCGAGGTAATACAGCGCGACGATCACGAAGATCGCGAACGCGATCAGGCGCTCCGAGCCTTCGAGCCACGCGGCGCGGGCGAACAGCCGCCGCACCGTGTAGACGAGCACGTTGATCACGGCGAGCGCGACGACCAGCGGGACCGCGAGGTCGAGGAAGAACAGCGGGCCGCTGCGCCCGAAAACCGCGCGCGCGATCAGCACCATGACCAGGAGCAGGGTCGGGAACAGGCCGATCGCGAGCCGGCCGACGTGCGTCGTCGGGTCCTCGGGGTGGCGGCGCCGGAAGCGGACGTGCACGAACGACGCGACGGCGACGCAGGCAAGGAGCAGGGCGAGCTCGACCCACCCGCGAGTCGTCGCCAGCGCGCCTTCCAGCCGCGAGAAGTCGATCATCGCGCCGGGATCATTGCTTCCGCTCGAGGATCGCGGCGTAGAACGCGTCGCAGCCGTGCTCGGGAGTCGACAGCGCGAGCGTCGGCCCGGACGGAAGCTCGATGCCGGCGCGCGCGAGCTCGGCCTGGGCGTCGCCGAGCGCGAAGTCGGGGTGCTCCGCGAGGAATCTCTCGACGACGCGCTCGTTCTCGTCGGGCAGCACGCTGCAGGTCGCGTAGACGACGCGCCCGCCGGGTTTCACGAGCGTCGAGGCGGACGCGAGGATCGCCGTCTGCTTGGCCGTCAGCTCGGCGACGTCGACCGGCTGGTGGCGCCACTTGAGATCGGGATTGCGGCGCAGCGTCCCGGTGCCGGTGCAAGGGGCGTCGACCAGCACGCGGTCGACCTTGCCGGCGAGCCGCTTGACCTTCGCGTCGCGCTCGTGCGCGATGTGCTGCGGGTGCACGTTCGACAGCCCCGAGCGCGCGAGTCGCGGCTTGAGGTTCGCGAGGCGCTTGTCGACCGTGTCGAACGCGTAGAGCCGCCCTTGCGAGCGCATCAGCACGCCGAGCGCGAGCGTCTTGCCGCCGGCGCCGGCGCAGAAGTCGACGACCATCTCGCCGCGGCGCGGCGCGACCAGGAACGCGATGAGCTGGCTGCCTTCGTCCTGGACCTCGACGCGGCCGTCGACGAACCACGGGTGCTTCGCGAGCATCGGCCGGCCGGTGACGCGCAGGCCCCAGGGCGAGTATGGCGTCGGCACGACCGCGAGGCCGTCCGCACGCAGCGCGGCGAGCGCCTCGTCGCGCGTCGCCTTCAGCGCGTTGACGCGCAGGTCCAGCGGCGCGCCGTCGCGCGCGCTCTTCGCGAACGCGGCGCGCCGTTCCGCCCCCATCGTCTCGCCCAGCCGGTCCCACAGCCAGTCGGGCAGGTCGGCGCCGACCGCGTCCGGAAGCGGCTCGTGCGCGCGGCCCTTGAAGTCCGCGAGCCATTCGCGTTCGTCGTTCGTGAGCGCGGAATCGACCTCGCGCACCGACTTGCCGAGCTCGCGGACGAGCGTGGCGAGCGCGAGCCGGCGCGGGTCGCTCGTCGCGGCGAGCGTCTCGAGCGAGCGGCGGTGGCGCAGGAACGCGAACACGCCTTCGGCGACGAACGCGCGGTCCTGCACGCCCATCTGCGGGTGCGCGCGGAAGAACTGGCGCAGCTTCGCGTCGGCCGGCGCGCTGAGCGGCGCGACCGCGCGGATCGCGTCGGCGAGCGCCGCGACCCGTCCCGCCGGCAGGCCGGTGCCCGCTCGGCCCTGGCTACTCAAGGCGCGCCTCGTCGTCGACGCGAATCGCCGCGAGCACGACCTCGACCGTGCCGCGCAGCGTGTTGGTCACGCGCATCTTGATCGGCAGGTAGCGCAGCGAAGGCGCGAGCCACACGACCGACTCGGTGCGCCCGTCGTCGCTCGTGCGATGCCAACGCTCGGCCTCGACCTGCCCGTACGGCCACTCGACGACGTCGCTTCCTTCCCGCGTCACCTTGATCTTGAACACCCGCCGCGTCGTGACGAGCGTGAACGACTGGTCGGCCTGCGTCGGCGGCGCGAAATAGAACTGCCACATCAGCGACAGCGGGTCGAACGTCGGCAGCTCGAGCGCGGCCGTCTTGTCGTCGTGCAGCGTCGCGATGCCCGACTCCCAGTCGAAGGTCGCGACTTCGCGGCGATCTCGGCTTCCGCGCTCGACGCTGAGCTCCCACGGCTGCAGCCCCGCAGGCGTGATGAGGCCGCGCACCTCGACCTTGCCCTGGCCGCGCAGCACGAGCGCCGCGAGGCCGCGCGCTTCACCCACGGTCGCGACCTTGTAGCGCCCGTTCGCGTGCTCGAAGCGGTAGCTCGCCTCGCCGATGTGGACGCCGAGGCCGTAATAGACGTGGTACGCGAGCTCGACGCGCGAGGGCAGCGTCTTGATCGACGGCGGCGTCGGCGGGGCGCTCGGCGCCTGCGTTTCGGCGAGCACCGGCGGCAGCTCGGCGATCGGCAGCGTCGCGTCGTTCGGCACGTCGACCACGGGCGCGACGTCGGGCGTCGACGGCGCCACGACGGTCGCCGGATCGAGAGGCACGAGCGGCGAAGTCTTCCGCGGCCGTGCGGCCTTCGGGGCCGGCGACGGTGTCGCGGCCGCGGGCGGCGGCGGGACCTCGGTGATCGTCGCCGTCAGCACGGTCGGCACGCTCGCGTCGTCGATGTCGACCGGCCACAGCGTCACCGCCAGGTGCAGCGCGAGCGACCCGACCAGCGCGATCGCGAGCACGCGCCAGCGGCGCCGGCCGCGCGACGGGCGCGGGGGCGCCGCAGTCGCGGCGGGCAGCGTGAGATGGGAGGCCATTCGGGTTCGATCCCGGAGCGTCCGGGCGGTTCCGCGTCAGACGCGTGCCCGGCGCTCGCTCGCAGGCGCGTCGACGAAGCGCACGCGCGGCCCGTCGATGGCGAGCCGGCCCGCGCAGAACCATTGCACGGCTTGCGGCAGGAGCTTGTGCTCGAGCTCGAGCACGCGCGCGGCGAGGCTCGCCTCGTCGTCGTCGTCGCGCACGGTCAGCGCGGACTGCGCGATGATCGGCCCGACGTCGACCTCGGGCGTGACGAAATGAACGGTGCAGCCGTGGATCGTCGCGCCGTCGGCGAGCACGCGCTTGTGCGTGTGCAGGCCCGGGTAGGACGGCAGCAGCGACGGGTGGATGTTGACGAGCCGGCCCGCGTAGCGCTCGACGGCGACCGCGCCCAGGACGCGCATGAAGCCGGCGAGCACGACGAGGTCGGGCGACGACCGGTCGATCGCATCGCACAGCGCGGCGTCGAACGCCTCGCGCGTCGCGAACGCGTTGTGATCGACGACCTCGGTCGACACGCCGTGCTCGCGCGCGATCTCGAGCGCGCCGGCGCCGGGCCGGTTCGAGATCACGTGCGTGACGCTGCCCGCGAACGCGCCGGCACGCTCGGCCGCGAGCAGCGCGCCCAGGTTGGAGCCGCGCCCCGAGACCAGGACCGTGATGCGCGCGAGCGTCACGTGACGATCGCAGCCGGCGCGCGGTCGGGCCGGGGCACGATCGTGCCGATGCGCCACGCGCGCTCGCCCTCCGCGGCGAGACGCGCGAGCGCGCGTGCCTCGTCCTCCGCGGCGACGACGACGGCCATCCCGATCCCGCAGTTGAAGACGCGCAGCATCTCGGCGCGGTCGACGCGCCCGTGCGTCGCGAGCCAGTCGAACACGGCGGGCCGCGGCCAGCGCGACCCGTCGAGCTTCGCCTGCACCCCGGACGGCAGCATGCGCGGGACGTTCTCGGTGATCCCGCCGCCGGTGACGTGCGCCATGCCCTTGACGGGAAGC
>DATBSV010000115.1:0-3110 GCA_036559685.1 Casimicrobiaceae bacterium | reverse complement strand
CGCGGTCGATCTGGCGCTGCGCGAGGCGCGCGCGAGCGTGGACCGTCCGGTGCTGATCGTCTGCCGCACCGTGATCGGCAAAGGCTCGCCGAACAAGGCCGGCAGCCACGAGGCGCACGGCGCGGCGCTCGGCGAGAAGGAGGTCGCGGCGACGCGCGCCGCGCTCGGCTGGCCGCACGCGCCGTTCGCGATCCCCGACGCGGTCTACGCGGGCTTCGACGCGCGCACGCACGGCGAGAAGACCGAGCACGAGTGGAAGAAGCGCTTCGATGCCTACCGCACCGCGCATCCCGACCTCGCCGCCGAGTTCGAGCGGCGCATGGCCGGCCGGCTGCCCGACGACTTTCCGGCGCGCGCGCGCGCCTTCGTCGCCGCGCAGGCCGCTAAGGGTGAGAGCATCGCGACGCGCAAGGCATCGCAGCAGGCGATCGAGGCGTACGCGAAGCTGTTGCCCGAGATGATCGGCGGCTCGGCGGACCTGACCGGCTCGGTGTTCACGAACTGGTCGGGCAGCAAGGCGGTCGAGCACGGCCAGAGCGGCAACTACCTGAACTTCGGCGTGCGCGAGTTCGCGATGACGGCGATCGCGAACGGGCTCGCGCTGCACGGCGGGCTCCTGCCCTACCACGGGACCTTCCTCACGTTCTCCGACTACGCGCGGAACGCGCTGCGCATGGCGGCGCTGATGAAGCTGCGCCAGATCGCGGTCTACACGCACGACTCGATCGGGCTCGGCGAGGACGGGCCGACGCACCAATCGGTCGAGCACGCGTCGAGCCTGCGGCTCATCCCGAACCTCGACCTGTGGCGCCCGTGCGACGCGGCCGAGACCGCCGCCGCATGGGCCGCGGCGCTCGAGCGCACGACCGGGCCGAGCGCGCTGCTGTTCACGCGCCAGAACGTCCCGACGACGGCGCGCGAGCCGGGCGCGATCGAGTGCGGCGGCTACGTGCTCGCCGATTTCGGCGACGGCGCGCGCCGCGCGATCGTGATCGCGACCGGCAGCGAAGTGCCGCTCGCGCTGGGCGCGCGCGAGGCGCTCGCGAAGGAAGGCATCGGCGTGCGCGTCGTCTCGATGCCGTGCACGCAGGCGTTCGACCGCCAGGACGCGTCGTATCGCGCGAGCGTGCTGCCGCCCGGCCTGCCGCGCGTCGCGGTCGAAGCCGGCGTCACCGACTACTGGCGCAAGTACGTCGGCGCGGTGGACGACCCGCGCGCTGCCGTCGTCGGCATCGACACGTTCGGCGAGTCGGCGCCTGCCGGCGCGCTGTTCAAGCATTTCGGCTTCACGGCGGAGCGCGTCGCCGAGGCGGTCCGGAAGGTCGTGGGCGGGTGAGCGACGGCATCACCATTCGCCGCGCTGCCACCGCCGACGCCGAAGCGATCGCGCGCGTGCGGATCGACGGCTGGCGGCGCAGCTACAAAGGTCTCGTCCCGCAGGCCTACCTCGACGCGATGAGCGTCGACGCGAGCCTGCCGATGTGGCAGCGCGTGCTCGAGACGGCGGGCGAAGTCGCGAGCGTCTTCGTCGCCGAGCGCGACGGTGCGGTCGTCGGCTTCGCCGCGGGCAACCGGCTCCCGGAGCCCAAGCACGGCTTCGACAGCGAGCTCACGGCGATCTACCTCGCGCAGGATGTCCAGCGGCGCGGCCTCGGGCGACGGCTCGCCGGCACGATCGCCGCGGAGCGTGCGGCGCACGGTGCGACCGGCATGATCGTGTGGGTGCTCGCCGGGAACAAGGTCGCGCGAACGTTCTACGAGGCGATCGGCGCCGCGCTGGTCGTCGAGCAGCCGTTCGAATGGGACGACATGCCGCTCGTCGAGGCGGGCTACGGCTGGCGCGACCTGTCCGCGCTCGTCGCCGCCGCGGGGCTCAAGGCTTTGCACTGACACGGAGAGACGTCATGACGATCAAGGTTGCGATCAACGGCTACGGGCGCATCGGGCGGAACATCCTGCGCGCGCACTACGAGGGCGGGAAGAAGCACGACCTCGCGATCGTCGCGGTCAACGACCTCGGCAGCCCGGAGACCAACGCGCACCTGACGCGCTACGACACCGCGCACGGCAAGTTCCCGGGCAAGGTCGAGGTCGACGGCGACGCGATGGTCGTCAACGGCGATCGCATCAAGGTGTTCGCGCAGCGCGATCCGGCGCAGTTGCCGTGGTCGTCGCTCGGCGTCGACGTCGTGCTCGAGTCGACCGGCTTCTTCACGACCAAGGAGAAGGCCTCGGCGCATCTCAAGGGCGGCGCGAAGAAGGTGATCATCTCGGCGCCCGGCGGCAAGGACGTTGACGCGACGGTGGTCTACGGCGTCAACCACGAGACGCTCAAGGCGTCGCACACGGTGATCAGCAACGCGTCGTGCACGACCAACTGCCTGGCGCCGCTGGTCAAGCCGCTGCACGACAAGCTCGGCATCGTCACCGGGCTCATGACGACGATCCACGCGTACACCAACGACCAGGTGCTGACCGACGTCTACCACGAGGACCTGCGCCGCGCGCGCTCGGCGACGATGAACATGATCCCGACCAAGACCGGCGCGGCCGCGGCGGTCGGGCTGGTCATGCCCGAGCTCAACGGCAAGCTCGACGGCTACGCAATCCGCGTTCCGACCATCAACGTGTCGATCGTCGACCTGACGTTCATCGCCTCGCGCGACACTACCGTCGACGAGGTCAACGGCATCATGAAGGCGGCGGCCGACGCGGGCCCGCTCAAGGGCATCCTCGTCTACAACACCGCGCCGCTGGTCTCGTCGGACTTCAACCACGACCCGGCGAGCTCGACGTTCGACGCCACGCTCACCAAGGTCTCGGGCCGGCTCGTGAAGGTCTCCGCGTGGTACGACAACGAGTGGGGCTTCAGCAACCGGATGCTCGACACGACCGTCGCGCTGATGCGCGCGAAGTAAGGGCCTGCTAGCGCTAGGCGGACGCTCGCGTGACTCAGCAAACGGCCGCCATCGAGGCGCACACCGCAAGCCGTAGCGCCACTACGGCGAGGATGTGCAACGACGAGGGCGGCCGTTTGCTGAGATCACCCGGAGGGCCCATGCCGCGCTGGCCGCAGGGCGTTGTTGCTCAGTTGTCGTGTGCTGCAAGCA
>DATBSV010000114.1:0-6857 GCA_036559685.1 Casimicrobiaceae bacterium | reverse complement strand
AAGCGACGGGAAGCTGACCACGCCCAGCGTCCGATGCGCGGGAAGCGGCGCGAGCGCCAGCGTGATCGCCTTCGTCCACGCGAGCGTGCCTTCGCTGCCCACCAGCAGGTGCGCATAGTTGACGTGGTTGTCGGGCGTGTAGGGCCGCTCGCTCTGCGGGTTGAACACGTCGAGGTTGTAGCCGCCGACGCGGCGCATCACGTGCGGCACGCGTGCGGCGATCTCGTCGCGCTCGCGCGCGCCGATCGCGTCGAGCGCGGCGACGAGCTCGCGGACACGGGCCGGCGCGCCCGCCATCGCCGATGCGTCGCCGAAGCGTGCCTCGGTACCGTCGGCCATCAGCGCGTCGATCGCGACGACGTTGTGCACCATGTTGCCGTACGCGATCGACCGCGAGCCGCACGAATTGTTGCCCGCCATGCCGCCGAGCGTCGCCTGCGCCGAGGTGCTGACATCGACCGGGAACCACAGGCCGTGCGGCTTGAGCCACGCGTTCAGCGCGTCGAGCACGATGCCCGGCTCGACGGTGACCGTGCATGCCTCGGCGTCGAACCCGACGATACCCGCGAGTGTCTTGCTGTGGTCGACGACCAGCGCGGCGCCCACGGTCTGGCCGCATTGCGAGCTGCCGGCGCCGCGCGGCAAAATCGGCACGCCGAGCTCGCGACAGATCGCGAACGCGGCGCGCACGTCGTCGTGCGAGGCCGGCACCAGCACGCCGACCGGCTCGACCTGGTAGATCGACGCGTCGGTCGCATAGCGGCCCCGTGACGCGCGGTCGAACAGCACCTCGCCGCGCACCGCGTCGCGCAAACGTCGCGCGAGGTCGCTGCGCGGCGTCGACGGTGCGGGAACGGCAATCGAGGCCATCGCCCGATTCTAGGGCCTGTTAGCGCTACCGGGACACTCACGCCCATGTCGCGCTGGCCGCAGGCCTGAAGGCGGCCATGTGCTTCATGCACACGACAACTGAGCAACAACGCCCTGCGGCCAGCGCGGCATGGGCCCTCCAGGTGATCTCAGCAAACGGCCGCCATCGTCGTTGCACATCCTCGCCGTAGTTGGACTACGGCTTGCGGTGTGCGCCTCGATGGCGGCCGTTTGCTGAGTCACGCGAGCGTCCCGGTAGCGCTAACAGGCCCTGAGTCCTACTTCCACCGGGATTGCGCAGGACCCCCCGCTTGCGTAGCATCGACGCGCCATGCCCGCCCACGACCGGCGCCCCTCGGGCCGCCACTTCCTGCAGATCCCCGGTCCGACCAACGTGCCCGACCGCGTGCTCCGCGCGATCGACGGGCCGACGATCGACCACCGCGGGCCCGAATTCGCGGAGCTCGGCAAGACCGTGCTCGCCGGCATGAAGCGCGTGTTCGCAACGCAGGCCGACGTCGTGATCTACCCGGCGTCGGGCACGGGCGCGTGGGAAGCGGCGCTGGTCAACACGCTCTCGCCCGGCGATCGCGTGCTGATGGCGGAGACCGGGCACTTCGCGACGCTGTGGCGCAAGCTCGCCGAGCGCCTCGGCCTCGTCGTCGACTTCCTGCCCGGGGACTGGCGCCACGGCGCCGACGCGGACGGGATCGAGGCGAAACTGCGCGCCGACGTCGCGCACGCGATCAAGGCGGTGTGCGTCGTGCACAACGAGACCTCGACCGGCGTCGCGACGCGCATCTCGCCGATCCGCGCCGCGATCGACCGCGCCGGCCATCCGGCGCTCCTGATGGTCGACACGATCAGCTCGCTCGCGTCGCTCGACTACCGGCACGACGAATGGGGCGTCGACGTCACCGTCGGCGGCTCGCAGAAGGGGCTGATGCTGCCGCCGGGGCTGTCGTTCAACGCGATCTCGGCGAAGGCGATGGCGGCGGCCGCGACGTCGAAGCTGCCGCGCTCGTACTGGGACTGGAAGGAGATGCTCGCGCCGAACGCGTCGGGCTTCTTCCCGTACACGCCGGCGACCAACCTGCTCTACGGTCTTGCCGAGGCGCAGGCGATGCTGTTCGAGGAAGGGCTGCCACAGGTGTTCGCGCGCCACGACCGCCACGCCGAGGCGACGCGCCGCGCCGTGCGCGCGTGGGGCCTCGAGATCCTGTGCGCCGATCCGGCCGAGTACAGCTCGTCGCTGACCGCGATCGTCATGCCCGAAGGCCACGGCGCCGACCCGTTCCGCAAGGTCGTGCTCGAGCGCTACGACATGTCGCTCGGCCAGGGCCTCGGCAGGCTGAGCGGCAAGATCTTCCGCATCGGGCATCTCGGCTGGTTCAATGATCTGATGCTGTGCGGCACGCTCGCCGGCGTCGAGATGGGGCTCGCGCTCGCCAAGGTTCCGCATCGCAAGGGCGGTGTGGACGCGGCGATGGAATACCTGAGCACCGCTCCGGCCGCCGCGCTCGTTCGCGCAGCGTAACGCAGTCCGTTCGAAAACGCGCCTTTCAGAGCGCGCCGTCGTCGTCGATCCTTGGAGGAAACGCCATGAACCGCATCCTTATCGCGCTCGCCGCCGCGCTTGCGTTCGCCGGCAACGCGCACGCGCAGATGGAAATCAAGCTCGGCCACGTCGGCGAGCCGGGCTCGGTGTTCCAGAAGAGCGCCGACGAGTACGCAAAGCGCGCCAACGCGAAGTTGGGCGGCAAGGCGAAGGTCGTGGTCTACGGTTCGAGCCAGCTCGGCAGTGACGAGGAGATGGTCCAGAAGCTCAAGCTCGGCACGATCGACATGGCGCTGCCCTCGACGGTGATGAGCTCGCAGGTCGATCTCTTCGGCGTGTTCGAGATGCCCTACCTGGTCAAGGATCGCGCGCACATGATGCGCATCGAGAAGGAGCTGTTCTGGGCGAAGCTCGCGCCCGAGGCCGAGAAGAAGGGCCTCAAGGTCCTCGCGGTGTGGGAAAACGGTTTTCGCCAGATCACCAACAGCAAGCGGCCGATCCGCACGCCCGCCGACCTCGCGGGCATCAAGCTGCGCGTCCCTGGCGGCAAGTGGCGCGTCAAGATGTTCCAGGCCTACGGCGCGAACCCGAGCCCGATGAAGTTCTCCGAGGTCTTCACCGCGCTGCAGACCGGCGTCATGGACGGCGAGGAGAACCCGTTCACGCAGATCTATTCGGCGAAGTTCCAGGAGGTCCAGAAGTACCTGTCGCTCACCGGGCACGTCTACACGCCGGCCTACCTCACGGTCGGCAAGACCAAGTGGGAGGCGATCCCCGCCGACGTGCGCAAGGTCCTCGAGGACACCGCGAGGGAAACTCAGGCGTACGTCTACGAGGTCGCCGCGAAGGACGACGACGACCTGCTCGGCAAGCTCAAGGCGGCCGGAATGCAGGTGAACGAGGCCGACAAGGATGCGTTCATCGCTGCGAGCAAGCCGATCTACGAGGAGTTCGGCAAGGAAGTCGCCGGCGCGAAGGACGTGATCGACCGCGCGGTCGCGCTCGGGAAGTAGGCCGGTGATGACCGCGAAGGACGTTCCGCCGCCGGGGGCGCCGCGGAGCGGCACTTTAGCGGCGCTCCGCGACGGTTACGACCGCCTGCTCGAAGGCGTCGTGACGGTGCTCATGGTCGTGCTGTTCCTCGAGGTGACCGCGGGCATCGTGTTTCGCTTCGCGGGCCACTCCTTGATCTGGTACGACGAAGTCGCGTCGGTCCTGCTCGCGTGGCTGACCTTCTACGGGTCCGCGCTCGCGTCAGCGAAGCGCGCGCACATCGGCTGCCCCGAGATCGTCGACCTGATGCCTTGGCGCGCGCGCCGCCTCGCGAACATCGTGGCCCAGGTCGTGGTCATCGCGTTCTTCGTCGCGCTGGGCTACGTCGGCGTGATCATCATGCCGGCGCTCGCCGGCGACACGCTGGTGAGTCTGTCGTGGGTGCCGATGAACGTCGTGCAATCGGTGATCCCGATCTCGTCGGCGTTGATCGTCATCGCCGAGACCATGCACCTGGTCGAGCTGCTCCGATCGGGGCCGCCGCCCGCGGCGAACGGCGGGCCGGCCTTCGCCGACGCGTTGCACTGACCCGGATCCGCCATGGGAATCATGCTCGGCCTGTTCGGGGCGGTGCTTGCGCTGGTGCTGGTCAACATCCCGATCGCCGTCGCGCTAGGCGTGGTCGCGCTGGTCGCCATGGTGGCGACGCACGGGACGGCGATCCTTCCCAACCTGGCGCTCGTGACCTACAACGGAGCGACCAGCTTCCCGCTGCTCGCGATTCCGCTGTTCATCCTCGCTGGCGCGATCATGAACGCGTCGGGCATCTCGCGCCGCCTGATCGCGTTCGCGTCTTCGCTGTTCGGCTGGATCCGCGGCGGGCTCGCGCACGTCTCGATCGGCTCGTCGATGTTCTTCGCCGAGATCTCGGGCTCGGCGGTCGCCGACGTCGCGGCGCTCGGCTCGATCCTGATCCCGGGCATGAAGGCGCGCGGCTACCCGGCCCCGCTCGCCGCCGCCGTGATGTCGTCGGCCGCGACGCTCGCGGTCATCATCCCGCCGTCGATCCCGATGATCCTCTACGCGGTGATGGCGGAGACCTCGGTCGTGCAGCTCTTCGTGGCCGGCATCGTTCCCGGCATCATCGGCGGCGTCGGGCTGATGGGGATGGCGTCGTGGTTCGCGCGGCGTTACGACCTTCCGCGTGAGGAAGCGTTCGCCTGGTCGCGCGTGCGCAACACCGCGCGCGACGCGCTGTGGGCGTTCCTGCTGCCGATCATCATCCTGGGCGGTATCTTCGGCGGACTCGTGACGGCCACCGAGGGCGCGGCGCTCGCCGTCGTGGCCGCGTTGCTGGTCGGACTCGTGATCTATCGCGAGCTCGACGTCCGCCACCTGCGCAGGACCATCATCGAGGGCGGCGTCCAGACCGCGGTCGTCATGCTGCTGGTCGCAACCAGCGCGCTGCTGGGCACCTACCTGACCGAGGTGCAGGCGCCACAGGCGCTCGCGCACAGCATCACCTCGCTGACGAGCAACAAGTGGTTCGTGCTCGCGCTGCTCAATCTCCTGTTCCTGCTGCTCGGGATGTTCCTGCACTCCGCCGCCGCGATCATCCTGGTGGTGCCGGTCGTCATGCCACTGGTGCGCGCGGTCGGCATCGACCCCGTCCATTTCGGCCTGATCGTGACGATCAACCTCGGGATCGGCCAGCAGACGCCCCCGGTCGCGAGCGTGCTCATGGTCGCTTGCTCGATCGCGAAGGAATCGGTGTGGGCCGTGACGCGGGTCAACGTCTGGTTCGTCGGCGTGCTGGTCGCCGTGCTGCTGCTCGTCACCTACGTACCGGTGACCGGCATGGGGCTGGTCGAACTGTTCTACCGATGAGCGCCGAAGGGCAGGTCCGGGTCGAGCGCGACGGCGCGATCGCGACAGTCGTCCTCGACCGGCCGGAGAAGCTCAACGCGCTGACGCGCGCGATGTGGGCGTCGCTCGGCACGACGATCGACGCGCTGTCGGCGGACGACGGCCTGCGCTGCGTGATCCTGCGCGGCGCCGGCGAGAAGGCGTTCTCGCCCGGCAACGACATCGGCGAGTTCGCCACAGGGCGGTCGAACAAGGCGCAGGCGCGCGACTACGGCGCGACGATGCACGCCACCGCGCACGCGCTCGCGCGCTGCCGCCATCCGCTGGTCGCGCAGATCCACGGCATCTGCGTCGGCGGCGGGCTCGAGATCGCGGCGCTGTGCGACCTCCGCATCTGCGGGACATCGAGCCGCTTCGGGGCACCGATCAAGAACCTGGGCCTGGTGATGGCCTACGACGAGATGGCGCCGCTGGTGCGCCTCGTCGGTCCCGCGATAGCGCTCGAGATCCTGCTCGAGGGCCGTGTGTTCGATGCTGCCGAGGCGCTGCAAAAGGGGCTCGTGACGCGCGTGGTCGCCGACGATCAGGTCGCCGCCGAGGTACGCGCCACGGCCGAGCGCATCGCCGACGGCGCGCCGCTCGTCGCACGCTGGCATAAAAAGTTCGCTCGCCGCCTCGCGGAAGGCACGCCGCTCTCCGCGGCCGAGCGCGACGAGTGCTTCGACTGCTTCGACACCGAGGACTTCCGCACCGGCTACGCGGCGTTTCTCGCGAAAGCGAAGCCCGCGTTCCAGGGACGCTGATGTCCGGACCGCTCGCGGGCATGCGCGTGCTCGAGCTCGCGCAGATCATGGCGGGTCCCACGGCCGGCATGATGCTCGCGGACATGGGCGCCGACGTCGTCAAGGTCGAGAAGCTGCCCGGCGGCGATGACTCGCGCGATTACCGCGAGCCGCGCGTCAACGGTGTCTCCGCGCCGTTCCTGATGCTCAACCGCAACAAGCGCGGCATCGCGATCGACCTCAAGAAACCGAAAGGCAAGGAGATCCTGCTGCGCCTGGTGCGCGACGCCGACGTGCTGACCGAGAACTATCGGCGCGGGACGCTCGAGAAGCTTGGCCTGGGCGTCGATGTGCTCGCGAAGGCGAATCCCGGCCTCATCTACTGCGCGGTCTCGGGCTACGGTCGCGACGGGCCGTACGGCGACAAGGGCGGCTTCGACCTGATCGCGCAAGGCGTCGCGGGCCTGATGTCGATCACCGGCGAGCCGGGCGGCCCGCCGGCGAAGACCGGCAACTCGGTCGCCGACATCAACGCGGGCATCCTCGCGGCGCTCGGCATCGTCGCCGCCTGGTCGCACAAGCTGCGCACTGGCCAAGGGCAGGTCGTCGACACGTCGCTCATGGAAGCGGCGCTGCAGCAGACCTATTGGCACGCGACCTACGCGTTCGCGACGGGCGCGTCGCCGGGGCCGACCGGCTCGGCGCACATCCTGACCGCGCCGTACCAGGCGTTCCGCGCGCGCGACGGCTGGATCAACGTCGGCGGCGCGAACCAGGCGAACTGGGAG
>DATBSV010000113.1:0-35066 GCA_036559685.1 Casimicrobiaceae bacterium | reverse complement strand
CCCACTCCCATGGTGTGACGGGCGGTGTGTACAAGACCCGGGAACGTATTCACCGCGGCATGCTGATCCGCGATTACTAGCGATTCCGACTTCATGCAGTCGAGTTGCAGACTGCAATCCGGACTACGATCGGCTTTCTGGGATTGGCTCCACCTCGCGGCTTGGCAACCCTCTGTACCGACCATTGTATGACGTGTGAAGCCCTACCCATAAGGGCCATGAGGACTTGACGTCATCCCCACCTTCCTCCGGTTTGTCACCGGCAGTCTCCCTAGAGTGCCCTTGCGTAGCAACTAGGGACAAGGGTTGCGCTCGTTGCGGGACTTAACCCAACATCTCACGACACGAGCTGACGACAGCCATGCAGCACCTGTGTTCCGGTTCCCTTTCAGGCACAACCCCCTCTCAGGGGCCTTCCGGACATGTCAAGGGTAGGTAAGGTTGTTCGCGTTGCATCGAATTAATCCACATCATCCACCGCTTGTGCGGGTCCCCGTCAATTCCTTTGAGTTTTAATCTTGCGACCGTACTCCCCAGGCGGATCACTTCACGCGTTAGCTACGGTACTCAGAGATCGCTCCCCGAACACCTAGTGATCATCGTTTAGGGCGTGGACTACCAGGGTATCTAATCCTGTTTGCTCCCCACGCTTTCGTGCCTGAGCGTCAGTGTCAGCCCAGGGGGCTGCCTTCGCCATCGGTGTTCCTCCGCATCTCTACGCATTTCACTGCTACACGCGGAATTCCACCCCCCTCTGCCACACTCTAGCTCGCCAGTTTCCAATGCCATTCCCAGGTTGAGCCCGGGGCTTTCACATCGGACTTGTCGAACCGCCTGCGCACGCTTTACGCCCAGTAATTCCGATTAACGCTCGCACCCTACGTATTACCGCGGCTGCTGGCACGTAGTTAGCCGGTGCTTATTCCGCCGGTACCGTCAAAAACGCAGGGTATTGGCCCGCGCCTTTTCTTCCCGACTAAAAGCGGTTTACAACCCGAAGGCCTTCTTCCCGCACGCGGCATGGCTGGATCAGGGTTGCCCCCATTGTCCAAAATTCCCCACTGCTGCCTCCCGTAGGAGTCTGGGCCGTGTCTCAGTCCCAGTGTGGCTGATCATCCTCTCAGACCAGCTACCGATCGTCGCCTTGGTAAGCCTTTACCTCACCAACAAGCTAATCGGGCATCGGCCGCTCCTTGAGCGCGAGGTCCTTGCGGATCCCCCGCTTTCCTCCATAGAGCGTATGCGGTATTAGCACGGCTTTCGCCGGGTTATCCCCCACTCTAGGACACGTTCCGATGCATTACTCACCCGTTCGCCGCTCGCCGCCAGGGTTGCCCCCGCGCTGCCGCTCGACTTGCATGTGTAAAGCATGCCGCCAGCGTTCAATCTGAGCCAGGATCAAACTCTTCAGTTGATCTAGGCAATTACTATTTTCAGTCCAAGACTCACTCGAACGCCCACCCCGAAGGATGGACACGAGCCATCCAGTTTCCCGGACAGCCCGCACATTAGCGTCGTGTGAGCACCAGCTTGTGAAATCCCCACGACGTGCGCGAACGCACTCCGCAGGCACCACAACCGGCACCCACACCTATCGATTGCGATTTTTTAAAGAGCGACCCCCGGCGGCATGACCTAGCCCGGCGGGGGCAAAGAGGGTCGATTGTAGCACGAAAAGGCACCCGGTCAACAGCCCTTCCGGGCTCGCAGGCATGAGCAAACAAGGCTCGGAAGCCCGCCTCGGCCACACCGCTACAATTTGGGGTTCGCGCGGCCCTCGGGCAAGCGCGTTGGCCCCACGTGACCGACCCGAACCTTCCCCCCCGCGACGCCGCCGCCGAGGATCCGCCCGGTGCGCCCACGCAAGCGGCCGATCCGACCGCCGAGGCGGACCCGGCGCTCGCGCCGCAGGCCGCCGAAGCGCCTGGGCCTGGGCCCGAGCCCCTTCCGCCTCCCGCGCCACCGCTCCCGCGCGACTTCACGGTCGTCGCGACCGTCGTCGCGTTCGTGCTCGGGTGCGCGCTGGTCGTCGCCGGCTACGTCGCGATCAATGGCGGCGTGCTGTTCGCCGCCGCGTCGCCGGCGACCTACGACGCCGCCCGGATGAACGTTCCGCGCGGGCTCGGTCGCCTCGAGGGCGGCGTCGTGACCGCGCTGGCGCCACCCAACGACGTGCTGATCGTCGCCGTCGCGACCGATTTCCGCGCGCGCGACCTCGCGACGATCGTCTGGGACGTGACCGGCCTGCCCGCGGACGCCGACGTGCGCCTGCTGTTCAACAGCGACTACACGCCGCGGCGCGTGCACAACCGCCCGCTCACGATCGAGGACGGGCGCATCCGTCCGATCGCGCTCACCGAAGACCGCGACTGGCTCGGGCGCATCACTGGACTCGCGCTCGCGGTGCGCTCTCCCGGCGCGACGATCCGCGTGCGGAGCGTCTCCGCGAAGCCGTTAAGCCTCGGGCAACTGCTGAGCGATCGCTCGCGCGAGTGGTTCCGCGACGAGCCGTGGACCGGCACGTCGATCAACAGCGTCACCGGCGGCGCGCCCGCGCAGAACCTGCCGCTGCCAATCCCGCTGATGCTCGCGGCGCTCGTCGCGTTCGCGCTCGTGGCGCTCGTCGCGCGCCTCGTGCCGTCGCGCTTCCGCCGCGGCATCGTGCCGATCGCGGTGATCGCGTTCGCGCTGGCGTGGGCGCTGCTCGACCTGCGCTGGACCGCCAACCTCGGCCGCCAGGTCGCCGTGACGCTCGATCGCTACGGCGGCATGGACACGGCCGAGCGCTCGCTCGCGGCCGAGGATGGCGAGCTCGCTGCGTTCGTCGACAAGGCGAAGGCGCTCCTGCCGCCCGACCCGCAGCGCGTGCTGGTCCTCGCGCAGGCGCACTACTTCCGCGGCCGCGCGGGCTGGCACCTGCTTCCGCACCGGGTCGCCTGGGAGCCCGTGCGCGACGTCGCGCCCGCGCCGCAAATGCTGCGCCCTGGCGACTACGTGCTCGTGTGGCGGCGCCCCGGCGCGCAATACGATGCGGTCAACGAGCGCGTCCGGTTCGACAACGGCGTCGAGCTGCCGGCGAAGGCGCTGCTGGTCGACCGCGGTTCCGCACTCTTCGCGATCCGCTGACATGTCGCTCGCGCTCGCCGCCGTCGCGCTCGCCGTACCGCTGCTGCTCGGCGTGGCGCTGCTCGCCTGGTGCCGCTCGCGCGCGAGCGTCGACGACGCGGGCATCGTGCCGTGGACGATCGGCGCGGGATTCATCGTCGGCGTGCTTGCGGTGACGACGATCATGCGCGTCGACGCGGTCGCCGGGATCCCGTTCGGTTGGCTCTCGATCGGCGTTCCGTCGCTCGTGCTGGCGGCCGCGCTCGCCTGGCTGGCGCGCCGTGGACCGGCGTCCATGCCGTGGTCGGCCGCGGCGTGCACGCTCGTCGCCCCGAAGCTCGAGCGGCGCGCGCGACTCGCGTGGTTCGCGCTCCTCGCGTGGATCGCGGCGCGCGCCGCGATGCTTCTCGTCGAGGTCGCGTCGCGCCCGCTCTATGCATGGGACGCGTGGTCGGCCTGGGCGACCAAGGCGAAGGCGTATTTCGCGATGCGAACGATCGTGCCGTTCGTCGACCTGGCGAGCTGGAGCGCCGCGACGACGCCCGCGTGGTTCGACGCGCAGCCGAAGCAGCCGGCGACGCTCCCGCTGCTGCAGGCGTGGATCGCCAGCGCGATCGGCGCGTGGGACGACGCGAGCGTCGCGCTGCCATGGTGGCTGTTCTTCGTCGCGCTCGTGCTCGTCGTCTACGGCGAGGTGCGCCGCCGCGGGGCGCCGCCGCTGCACGCCCTCGTCGGTGCGTGGCTCGTCGCGACGCTGCCACTCGCCGGTACCCAGGTCGCGCTCGCCGGCTACGCGGATCTCCCGCTCGCCGCCGCGTTCGCGCTCGGCGCGCTTGCCGGCGTGCGCGCGGTCCGGACGCGTTCGTGGGTCGACATCGTCGCGGCGGCGGCCGCGCTCGCATCCTGCGCGCTGTACAAGGCGTCAGGCTTCGCGTGGATCGTCGTCGCGCTGCCGGGCCTCGCCGCTGCCGCGCTCGGACGCCCGTGGCATCGGCGTCTTGCCGTGGTGGTGCTCGTCGCGGCGATTGCGATCGCCGGCATCGCCGCACGCTTCCCCAATCTCGTCATCGGGCCGATTTCGTTCTTGTACGCGCCGGTGTGGGACAGTTTGCTCACGGAGAGCGTGCTGCTCGCGAACTGGCACCTCGTCGCGCTCGGCGTCGCGGGCACGCTGGTCCTTCGGTACCGCCGCATCGTCGACGCGGACATGGCGCCGCTCACGCTGATCCTTGCCGCCGGAGCCGTGTGGATCGCGACGCTCGTCGCGTTCCCGTCGCTGCGCCTGTGGGGCGCCGATTTCCTCGGCCTCAACCGCGCGACGCTCGTGTGGGTGCCGTTCGCGATCGCGTGGATGGCGATCGCGATGCTCGAGGCGCCTGCGAAAGCCGTGCAGCCGGCCGCGCCGATCGAGGATGTCGCGCCGGCGGAACCCTCGCCCGAGCCTGCGTGACCCATGCTCGCGCTGCCCGATGTCACGCTGATCTGCGCGGACACGCTCAACCCCGACCTCGCCGCGCGAGCGCTCGCCCACTCGTGCGAACGGATTCGCTACGGTCGCGTGCTTTTCCTGACCGATCGCCTCGAGCGGCCGGCCGGTCTGCCGGACGCGGTCGAGATCCGGCGCATCGACACGCTCGCCACGCGCGACGACTACTCGCACCTGATGCTCAAAGGCCTCGCCGCCCACGTCGAGACATCGCACGCGCTCGTCGTGCAGTGGGACGGCTACGTCGTCAATCCGGATGCCTGGACCGACGCGTTCCTCGAGGTCGATTATTGCGGCGCACCGTGGCCGTGGGGTGACGACAACCACCGCGTCGGCAACGGTGGATTCTCGCTGCGGTCGCGCCGTCTGCTCGACGCGCTCGCGTCGCCCGAGGTCGTGCTCGCCGGCAACGAGGACGAAACGATCGGCGTGCATTGCCGCGACTGGCTCGAGGCGACGCACGGCGTCCGCTTCGCATCCGTCGAGCTCGCGAACCGGTTCTCGTTCGAAGTCTCCTACGCGGTCGGCAAGCCGTTCGGCTTCCACGGGCTGTTCAACTTCTGCCGGGTGATGGGCAACGACGAGATCGCGTCGCTCGCGCCGGCATTTCCCGACGCGGTCGCGCGCTCGCCGCAGCTCCTCTCGCTCATGCGCAATTGCGCGGCGATGGGCCAGTGGCGCGCGACTCTCGCGATCGCCGACCGCATCGTCGCCGCCGATTCCGGTAATGCCGAAGCCCGCCGCTATCGCGACGACGCGCAGGCAGCGCTGGAGCGCGAACCCGCGGTCGGGCGCAACGACCCGTGCCCGTGCGGCAGCGGCAAACGCTACAAGCTCTGCCACGGTGCGCTGGCTGACCGTGCACCGCCTCGGGTGGACGCCGACGCGCGCACGCGCGAGGGCATCGCGGCGCACCAGGCGGGCCGGCTCGACGACGCCGAGCGGGCCTACGCCGATGCCCTCGCGAGCGATCCCGGCCATCCCTATGCATCGCATTTCCTCGGCGTCGTCGAGATGCAGCGGCGCAACTGGGACAAGGCGGTGCCGCTGCTCGAGCGCGCCGCGAGCGTGCGCCCCGACGAGCCCGACTTCCTCGGCAACCTCGCGCTCGCCTACACGGCGGTCGATCGCCTGGACGAGTCGATCGCGCTGAACCGGCGCGCGCTTGCGATCCGCCCGCTCGTAGGCACGTACGCGAACCTGGGCCTCGCGCTGGTCGAGCGGGGCCGCCACGTCGACGCGGTCGCGGCCTATTCCGAAGCGCTGAAGCTCGATGCCGGGTCGAACCACGCGCGCTGGAACCGCGGCATCGCGCGCTTGTCGCTCGGCGATCGCGGCGGATGGGACGACTACGAAGCGCGGCGCGGCCTTCCCGAGCTCGGGGCCGGACGCGACGTTGCGGGCGTGAAGCGCTACCGCGGCGGCGACGTCGCGGGCCGGACGATCCTCGTCGACGCCGAGCAAGGCTTCGGCGACATGTTCCAGGCGCTGCGATTCGTCCGGACGCTGGCCGACCGCGGCGCGCGGGTGATCGTGCGCGCGCCCATCCCGATCATGGCGCTCGTTCGCACCGCGCCCGGCGTCGCGGACGTCGTCACGCTCGATGTGCTGCCGCCGTGCGACGCGTGGATTCCGATCATGTCGTTGCCTGGCGTGCTCGGCATCGATCCGCAAGGCGACGGCCCCGATCCGCCGTACCTGTTTGCCGACGCGGCGCGCATCGCGGCGCTCAAGGGACGGCTCGCGCGCGATCGCGCGCGGCTGCACGTCGGACTGTCGTGGGCCGGCAATCCGGCGATGGCCAACAACCGGCGCCGCAGCGCCCCGCTCGCGGCGCTGGCGCCGCTCCTCGAGCGCGACGACGTCGCGTGGTACTCGCTGCAGCGAGGAGACGGCGAGGACCAGATTCCCGACGTTCCTGCGGCGCAGCGCCTGCATTTGCTGGACGAGCGCAACGACTTCGACGGCAAGGCGGCGTTGATGGGCGCGCTCGACCTCGTCGTCAGCGTGTGCACGTCGACCGCGCACCTCGCCGGCGCGCTGGGGCGACCGCTGTGGGTGATGCTGACCCACGTGCCCGACTGGCGCTGGGGGCTCTCGGCGCCGACGACGCGTTGGTACCCGCAGGCGCGCCTGTTCAGGCAGCGCAGCCTCGGCGACTGGGCAGGCGTGGCGGACGACGTCGGCGCCGCGCTCGACAGGTTCGCGGCATGAGCGTCAAGAGCGTCGCGGCGGCGATGCGCAACGCGCCCTGCCCGTGCGGCAGCGGCAAACGCTACAAGAACTGTCACGGCGCGATCGTGAACGACGGCACGCTCGGCGACGCCGACATCGCGGCGCTGGTCGACGAGGCGTTGGATGCATCGGCGCTCGGCCGCCACGTCGACGCCACACGCCTGCTCCACCGCGTGCTCGCGGCGCGTCCCGGCGACGTCGTCGCCGAACACAACCTGGCGCTCATCCGCATGGACCGCGGCGACCCGACCGGTGCCATCCCGGCGCTCGAACGCACCGCGGCGGCGCGGCCGAACGATCCCGGCTTCCAAGGCAACCTTGGGCTCGCGTACGCGCGCACCGACCGGTTCGACGATGCGATCGCGGCGTACCGGCGCGCACTTGCGCTCGACGAGCGCCTTGCCGGGACCTGGAGCAACCTTGGCAACACGTTGCGTCAGCTCGCACGGTACGACGAGGCGGAGGCGGCCTTTGCCCGCGCGCTGGAAATCGATCCCGCGTTCACGAAGGCGCACTGGCACCTCGCGACCTCGCGTCTCGCGAGGAACGACGTCTCGGCGTGGGAAGGCTACGAACACCGCTGGTCGGTGATGCAGGAATACGAGGTGCCGTCGATGCCCGGCGTGCCGCGTTACCGCGGCGAGGACCCCGCCGGTCTCACCATCGTCGTCGAGGACGAGCAAGGCTATGGCGACGCGCTGCAGAGCATCCGGCACGTCGCGTCGCTCGCCGATCGCGGCGCGCGGGTCGTCGTGCGCACGCGGCGGCCCGAGCTGGCCGCGCTCCTGTCGACGGCGCCCGGCGTCGCCGAGGTCGTCCCTTTCGACGCGACGCCGCCATGCGACGCATGGATTCCGATGATGTCGCTGGCGGGCATCCTGCGGACGCCGCCGCTCGGCGACGGTCGTGGACCCTACCTGCGCGCGGATCCGTCGCGCGCGGCGGCGATGCGTGCCCAGATGGCCGCCACGCCGGCGCGCCTGCGCGTAGGGCTTTCCTGGGCGGGCAACCCGCGGCAGGAGAACAACCGCCGTCGGAGCATCCCGCTGGCGGCCCTCGCGCCGCTCCTTGCGCGCGAAGGCGTCGCTTGGTATTCGCTCCAACGCATCGACGGCGAGAACGAGATCGCCGGCGTGCCGGCCGCGCGCGGCCTCCATTTGCTGCCCGAGCGCCTCGATTTCGACGGCAAGGCAGCGCTGGTCGACGCGCTCGACCTCGTCGTCAGCGTGTGCACGTCGAACGCGCACCTGGCTGGCGCGCTCGGACGGCCGCTGTGGCTGATGCTCTCGCATGTGGCCGACTGGCGCTGGGGGCACGGCGGCTCGACGAGCGCGTGGTACCCGCACGCGCGCCTGTTCCGCCAGCCGTCGCTCGGCGACTGGGGCGGCGTCGTTTCGGCGGTCGGTGCGGCCCTGGATGAAAGGATTCGCGCGTGAACGCACCGTTCGCGCCGCCGCGGTCGCGCAACGATCCCTGCCCGTGCGGCAGCGGCAAGCGCTACAAGCATTGCCACGGCAGCGAGACGCCTCCGGCGGACACCTACGTCGCGCCGGATCCGGCGCTCGACCCGCTCGAGCGGGCGCGTGCCGCGATCCGCGCGGGCCGGCACGCGGATGCCGTGGCGATCCTCGACGCGGCGCACGTCGAGGAGCGCAGCGATCCCGCGGCGTTGCGGCTCCTGGGCGAGGCGCTGCGCCCGATCGACCTCGCGCGCTCGCGCGCGTGCTGGCAGCGCGTGCTCGACGACGCCCCGGACGACCCGGAGGCGCATTTCTTCGTCGGCGATCTCGACCGCGAGGGCGGCGACATCGACGGCGCGATCGCGCATTTCGACCTGGCGCTCGCCCACGCGCCCGATCACCCGGCGATCCTCAACAACCTCGGGCTCGCACTCGAAAAGGCGGGCCGGCTCAGGGAGGCCGAGGCGAAGTTCCGGCGCATGCTCGAGCTCGTCCCGGACGCGCTCAATGCGCTCGCCAACCTCGCGCAGAACCTGTACCAGCAGATGCGCCACAAGGAGGCGGTGCTGCTGTTCGACAAGCTCATCGAGCGAATGCCCGCGGCGCCGGCCGAGATCTGGGCCAACCGCGGCGTCGCACAGCGGCTGTGCGCGATGCTTCCGGCCGCCGAGGCGAGCCTCGTGCGCGCGACCGAGCTCGCGCCCGACGAGCCGGGTCCGTGGCGCGACCTCGGCATCACGCGCACGGCGCAGCAGCAGTGGGGCCGAGCCGCGATCGCGCTGCGCCGGGCGTTCGAGCTCCACCCGGACGATCGCGCGACCGAGACGATGCTCCTGCACGTTTACGGCTACGAGGCGTACTGGAAGGATTTCCCGCGGCTGCGCGCGGACGTGATCGCCGCCGCGAAGGATCCGCCCGCCGAGGGCGGGATGCACACGATGATCGTTCCGTTCGCATTCCAGTCGATCAACGACGATCCGGCGATCGAGCTCAAGGTCGCGCGCCGCTGGTCGGCGCAGGAATTCCTGCCTCCTGTGGCGAAGCGGCCGTCGCGCCGCGGGTCCGACGGCAAGCTGCGTCTCGGGTTCGTGTCGGCCGACCTGCACGGCCATCCGGTCGGACGCCTGATCGTCGGCCTGTTCGAACGCCTCGATCGCAAGCGCTTCGAGGTGTTCGCGTATTCGACCGGCATGGAGACCAAGGACGAGGTCCGGCAGCGCATCACGGACGCCGTCGACCGGTTCCGGGCCTACCCGGTCATCGACTTCTTCGAGATCGCCGACACGATGCGCGCCGACGGCATCGACGTCGCCTTCGACCTGACGGGGTTCACCGCGGGCTCGGTCCTCAGCGTGCTGCAGCTGCGGCCCGCGCCGGTCCAGGTCAATTTCCTCGGCTTCACGGGCACGCTGGCGTCCGCGGCGATCGACTGGATGATCACCGATTCCTTCTGCGTTCCGCCCGACGCCGCCCACCATATCGTCGAGCGGCCGCTCTACATCGAGCCGTGCTACCTGCCCAACGACGCGGCGCGCACGTTCAGCGACGACGCGCTGACGCGCGCGACCTACAAGCTGCCCGACGATGCGACCGTGTTCGCGTCGATGGCGGCCGCGTACAAGATCATGCCCGAGCACTTCGACGCGATGCTCGACATCCTGCTCGGCGTCCCCGGCTCGGTGCTGTGGTTGCGCGACCAGCCGTCGACCGTCGTGCGTCGCCTCGAGCTCGCGGCGCAGGCGCACGGCGTCGACGCGGCACGGCTGATCTACGCGCCCAACGAGAAAGTGCCGCGTTACCTCAAGCGATTCGCGCTGGCCGACCTGTTCCTCGACACGATGCCGTTCGGCGCGCATACGACCGTGAACGACGCGCTGTTCAGCGGACTGCCGGTGCTCGCGCGGGCGGGCCGCTCGTTCGCATCGCGCGCGTCGGCGAGCCAGGTGATCGCGGCGGGCCTGCCCGAGCTCGCCGTGACGTCGCGCGACGACTACGTGAAGCTCGCGATCGCGCTCGGCAACGACCGGCCGCGGCTCGCGGCGATGGCGGCGAAGCTCCGGGCCACGCGCGACGCGTTGCCGTTATTCGACCTCGACCGCTACACGCGCACGTTCGAGGCTGCCATCGAGCACGCCTGGCGCGAGACGCCACTCGACTAGGCTAGCCCTCGAGCGCCGCCGCGAGCGCCTCGACCGGCGCCGGGTCGTCGAACAACCGGGTGGCGCCGCGGTCGATGCGGGCCGACAACGCCTCGCGCCACTCGCGGTCCGAAGCGAGACGCGTTGCGATCGCGACATAGTCGGCCGCGTCGCGCGCGCAGAGCTCGGGCACCCCGACCTGCGCGAGCATCGCGGCGCTCTGGCGCGACCGCATGAAGGCCCCGGGAAGCGTGACGACCGGGAGTGCGCACGCGATCGCATCGAGGCTCGTGTTGCCGCCCGACCAGCGCACGCTGTCGAGCATCGCATCGCACGCCGCGCACAGCGCGAGGTAGTCGTCGTGCGCGACCTGCGGCCGCACGATCACGCGGTCGCGCGCGACACCGCGCGCGTCGAGCGCCGGGTCCAGGCGTGCTCGCCAGGCGCGGGTGAGCCTCGGGTGCCGGCCCTCGAATGCGATCAACCGAGCACCGGTCGCCGCCAGCACCTCGGCGACGAGCGCGTCGTTGTCCGGATGCAGCTTGAACAGCGATTGCGGGAAGAAGAACAGCGGCGCGTCGGACGGAAGCCCGAGCGAGGCGCGGTCGATGCGCGCCGCCTGCGCGGGACGCGCATAGCGCGTTCCGAGCCCGGGCAGGCGCACGAGGCGCTCGCGGTAATGGGTGTCGGCGCCTTCGGGCTCCATCGCGTCCGCCGTGAGCATCGCGTCGATCGTGGCGAGCCCGCTCGTCACCGGGTGTCCCCAGCCCGCGAGCTGTCGTGGCGCGAGCCGCAGCGCCGCGAGCGCGAACGTCGTCGCGTCCATCCCGAGCTCGGGATAGACGACGACGTCCGGCGCAGCGGCCTCGATCTGCGGCACGATCGCGGACGGCAGCTCGCCGCCGTGCTCGATGAAACGGTCGGCGCGCGCGCGGAGGCGCGCGGTCAACGCATCGCTGCCGCTACCGAGGAAATGCACGCCGACCTCGAAGCGCTCGCGCGGAAGCCCGGTGATCCACGACTCGAAGTACCGTCCGGCCGTCCCGTCGCGGAAGAACGCCGAGACGAACGCCACGCGAAGCCGCTCGCCCGGCTGCCTTGACGCGACGCGCGACGGGACGCGCCCCGCGCGGAGCGTCGCGGCGAGGAGGTCGCCGTACGCCATCTGCAAAGCCCGATCGTCCTCGCCCTGATAGGCGAGCAGGAAATTGGTCCAGCGCAGCTCGTCGACGACGCGCGCGGGAGACATCGCGGCCGCGCGCGCAGGCAGCTCATTCGCGAGTCGTGCGAGACCGGCCGCATACGCTTCGCGAGAGCGCTCGACCGCGTCGGCGTCCGGCGCCACCATCGGCAGCGTCAGCGCCGCGCCGAGGCTCGCGCGGAGCAGCCCGGGATCGTCGCGCGCCGCGCGCGCATACGCCGTGCGCGCATCGTCGAGGTCGTCGCGCTCGGCGAGCGCGCCCGCGAGCAGGAGGCGCGAGCGCGCGTCCCCCGGCTGCGCCGCGAGCGCCTCGCGGTAGCCGTCGATCGACGGGTCGAGCCGGCCCGCTCGCCGGTCGAGCCCGGCGAGCACCAGTCGCGCGGTGCGCTGGCGCCCGTCGAGCGCGAGCGCCCGCTTCGCGGCGACGGCCGCTCCCGCATCGTCGCCCTCGTCTCGCCGCGCGATGGCGACGTGCGTCCAGCCGAACGCGTAGCGCGGGTCGACCTCGACCGCGCGCTCGAACGCCGCGCGCGATTCAGCGCGCTGTCCCGCCTCGCGCAGCGCGTTGCCGAGGTTGCTCCACGCGCGCGCGTAGCGCGGGTCGAGCGTCGTCGCGCGCCTGAATGCGTCGACCGCGCGCGTGCCGTCGTGCGCGTCGGCCGCGGCGATGCCCAGCGCATTCCAGGCGCGCGCGTCGGCGGGCACCAGCTCCGCGGAGCGCGCGGCGTCCTCGAGCGCGCCGCCGAGGTCGCCGAGCAGCGCGCGCGCTTCGGCGCGCACTCGAAATGCCGCGGCCCGCAAGCCCGCGGACGTCCGTACGTCGTCGGCGAGGGCGGCGGCCTTGGCCGCGGCCGCGGACGCGTCGCCCGCGTCGAGCGCGCGCTCGGCGGCCGCGAGCCGCGGATCGGTCATGACGTCGCCGGCGCCGGGATCCCGGCCGACGCGAGCGCGCCGGGCGCGCTCTTCGCAAGCGCGACGAGGTACGCGGCCTCGAGGTTCCGCACGTGCGCATCGGCGTCGGCGAGCAGCGAGCCCGGCAGCTTCGCGGCGATCGCGTCGCGGACCTCGCGCATGAACCCGGCGTCGGTGGCGAGTCGCACGGCGAGGTCGACGTATTCGCGACCGGTCTGCGCAACCGTCGCGGTGACGCCGAGGTTCGCGAGGATCGAGTAGCCGGTGCGCTCGCCGTGCCGCTTGCCGGCGAGCGTGACGACGGGAACGCCCATCGACAGCGGCTCGATCGCCCCGTTGACGTTACCGAACGGCATCGGGTCGAGCACGAAGTCGACGAGGTGGTAGCGTGCCTGGTTGGTCGCGTCGTCGCCCCCGGGCGGAATGAACACGACGCGATCGGCGGGGATGCCGGCCGCGGTCGTGATCCTGACGAGCGCGTCGCGGAAGTCCTCGCGCAGCGGCGAGAACGCGAATCGCGCCTGCGGCACGCGGTCGGCGATCTCCTTCCAGAGCGTGAGGCAGCGGCGCGAAAGTTTGAGCGGCGTCACGAACGCGCCGATCACAACCGCGTCGCCGGGAATCCGCAGCGCGGCCCGCGTCACGGCCGGCGCCGCCGCGGCCGCGACCGCCCGGTACGGATACACGCAGCCGCCCATCGCGAGCAGCGGCTCGACCTGCGTTTCCTGCGACTCCGGCAGGTCGGCGTACGCGTCGGTGAGCTTCCAGTCGATCGTCGACAATCCCAGCGTGCCGGCGCTCGCGCAATGCGTGATCTGCACGCGCGCGGGCTTGAGCGCGAGGATCCCCGGGCGCGCCAGCCGCGTGTGCGTCTGCAGGTCGACGAGGATGTCGAGGTCGTCGGCCTGGATCTTGCCCGCGGCCGCGCGGTCGGGCAGCGAGGTGAGGTCGCTGAAGCCGGTGGCGATGCCCTCGAAGCGCTCGGTCCACGCGTCGCGGCGCGGCCCGATCGCGTAGAAGTACACGTCGAAACGCTCGCGGTCGTGCCGGCTGACCGCTTCCCACATCATCTTGCCCATGACGTGGTCGCGCAGGTCGGCGGAAAGGTAGCCGACGCGCAGGCGACCGGGCTTGCGCTCGGCGTTTCCGCGGCGCGGCGCGCCATAGACGTGCTTCGCCGCCTCGTCGTAGGTCTGTGCGAATCGGTGGATCGTGCCCGGGTCGATGTCGAAGAACAGCAACAGGTACAGGAGCTCCTCGAGCGCGTCGACGAGCGTGTTGTCGTCGTCGGCGCGGTAGCGCTCGAGGCGCAGGCCGTCGAGCACGCGGTCGACCGCGGCGAAATCGCCCTTCAGCTGGTAGAACTCGAGCGACTGAACGGCGAGCAGCAGCGAGTCGGGGCAGTTCGCCTCGAACTGCCGATGACTTGCCGCCCACTCGCGCATGCGGCCCGCGCCGTAGAGGATCTCGCCGGCGTTTTTCCACGCCGCGGCGCGCCTGGGCTCGCGCGCCAGCACGCGCTGGAACGCGGCGAGCGCGGTCGACAGGCGCCCCTCCTGCTGGAACAGCACACCGAGGTTGAAGTCGGCGTCGATCAGCCCGGGATCGAACGCGAGCGCGTGCTGGTAGGAGCGCGACGCGGCATCGGCGTTGTCCGCGAGCTGGTGCGCGACACCGAGGTTGTAATGGAGCTCGGCGTCGAGCGGCTCGAGCGCGACCGCATGCTGGAAGACCTCGACGGCGTGCGGACCATTCCCGACCTTGAGCAGCGCGTGGCCCAGTGCAGCCGTGAGCCGCGGATGCGCGGGAATGCGCTTCAGCGCGTCGGCGACGATCGCCACCGCGAGATGGGCCGCGTCGCGCTCGATGGCGAGCCGGCTCGCGTCGAGGACGAGCTCCGCATTTGCGGGCGCGGCGTCGATGGCGGCCGCAAGGTCGCGCGCGGCGGCGTCGAACTCCTTGCCATCCCAGGCGAGGCGCGCACGGAACTGCAGCGCCGGCGCGAACGCCGGCTGCTCGGCGAGCACCGCCGCGTAGGCTTCGCCGGCCATTGCGGCGTCCCCCGACTGCTGCGCGCGCAAGGCGGCCGAAAAGCGCTCGGAGAGCGTCGTCGCCGCCTGCGCGGTCTCGGCCTGCCGCGGCACGCCCGCGAGAAACGCCGAGAGCGCCTCCGCGGTCGGCGCGACATGCGCGTCGACGAGCGGCGGCTCGAGATCGACCAGCGTCACGACGCGACGGCCCGCGCGCTGCGTGATCCATGCGCCCGATTCGGCGGCGAGGCCGGCGGCGTCGACGAGGACGTCCGGATCGCGGACCAGCAGCATGCGCGCCGACGCCGGCTCGGGTCGCGCGCCGATGGCGACCAGCGCCTTCGGCAGGAACGGCAGCGACGGCGCGAGCGCAGCGGCCTCCTCCTGCGACGCGAGCGCGACCAGCGTCGTCTCGATGCCGGGCGCCGCGAGCGCGCGCAGCGCCTCGCGCGCGCGATCGTCGATCGTGGCGCCGACGAGCACCGCGACGCGAACCGCATCGCCGGCGGTTCGTCGCGGCCACAGGACCGGCATCGTCGGCGCGTGGATGAATACGCAGTCGCGTCCGTAGCGCGATGCGAACTCGCGCTTCGCTTCGGCATCACCGGCGCGGCCGGCAGCAAGCGCAAGCCGCCGCCATGCCTCGGCGCTGTGGGGCGCGACCTCGAGGTCACGCGCGCGGGAAAAAATGCGGGCGATCGTGGCATCCTCGCCGCCGCGCGCGATGAGCGCGCCGGCCAGCGGGCCCAGCAGGTCGAGCGGGACCTTGTCGAGCATCGCGACCAGCACGTCGACGAGGGCGTCCCGTCCGGCCGCGCCGTCGGTCCGGTCGAGCGCGGCACCGAGCAACCGCGCGCGTGCCGGCGCGCCCAGCATCGCGGGCCTGCCCTCCACCGCCGACGCGATGCCGCTCCAATCGATGTCGGGCTCGCCGAGCGCGGCCTTGGCGATCAGCAGGAACGCGCGCGCGCGCCCGTCGTTGGGCGCGAGCTCGAGCGCCTGCTCGGCGGAAGCTTTCGCGCCCGCCGCGTCGCCGGTGTTGAGGCTCGCCTCGGCCAGCGCGAGACGCGTCGCGACGTGGCGCGGCGCGTATCGCGACGCCTCGCTCCAGGATGCCTTCGCCCCGTCGAGCAACCCGAGCGACCACTGCACCTCACCCAGGTGAAAGTGCGAGTCCGCGTGGAAGGGCTTCGCCGCGATCGCGCGACGGAAGCACAGCATCGCGTCGATCGGTCGGCCGCCCCATTGGTGCTCGCGGGCGCGCTGGAACCAGTCGATGTCGGCCTTCGCGCTCACTTGAGGCGCGCCTTCAGCGCCTCGCGCACGAATCCGGGCGTGAGCGCGCGAAGCAGCGGGCCGGCGGACGACTGGCGCAACCGCAGCGCGGCTTGCGCGAGACGCGTTGCGGGATCGACCCGCGCACCCGCGGCCGACCGAGTAGCCGCTGGGACGAGCGTCGTGGCGGGCACGGGCGGCGTCCATGGACGGTAGCCGAGCGCGTCCCGTACACGCCGACGCGACAGCGGCGCATGACGCGACGCACCGCGACCCGCCATGGAGCGGCCGTAGACCGCGACCGTCGCTGTTGCCATCGCGTCGAGCCCGATGCGCGGCATCGACGCGGCAGCGCGCGAGCGCCGCGCGAGCGTGTCCGCGTTCGCCGGCGCCACGAGCGACAGGATGCGGTCGAGCATCCGCGCCTCGTCGCGCCACTCGGCGTCGCTCATCACCCAGCCGGCCTCGGTCGGCGCGACGCGCTCGGGGAGCGCGCCGATCGGCGGCACGAGCACCGGGCGACCGGCCGACCACGCCTCGGACAGCGTGTAGCTGAACGTCTCCGGGCCTGCCGACGGGAACAGGACGAGCGACACGCGGTAGTGCGCGAGCAGGTCGGGAAGGTCGCGCGAATCGTAGCGTCCGTGCACGGTGAAGCGCGCGTCGTCGCTCTGCCACGACGCGTGCTGGCGGTCGAGATAGCCGATCAGCACGAAGCGCACGCGCGCGCCGCGCTCGCGTGCGATCTCGACCAGCCGCTCGAGCCGGCGTGCGCCCTTGTCGGGCCCGACGGCGCCCAGCACCGCGATCGTCGGCACGCCGTCGTCGGGCAGCATCACGGCGAGGCGCGTGCCGGCGTGGCGCGGCGTCGCCTCGGGAACGCCGTGCGGGACCACCTCGACGCGCGAGCCCGGGTAGTAGCGCGCGAGCGTGTCGGCGGCCCAGCGCGAAGGCGCGATGAGGAAGGCGGCGCGCTCGACCAGCGGCCGGTGGATCTCGCGCCAGCGAACGATGTCGATGCCCGCGAACGGCGGCTGCGCGGCGAGGCAGCGCGCGCACACGGACGGATCGGTCTCGGCGCCGCAGTACATGCCGTCGGCCGCGAGGAACGTGATCGTCGGGCACGCGACGTTGACGTCGTGCACCGTGTATCCGAACGGCACGTCGAGCGCCGCGAGCGCGGTCAGGACGCCCTCGCGGCACGCCGAGAGGTTGTGCACGTGGACGAGCCCGATGCCGAGCGTCGCGCACAACCCGCCGAGGAAGTCGCCCCACGGCTCGTCGGGCATGCGCTCGAGGTCGAACACGATCGTGGTGCCGTCGGCGCGATGCGCCTCGACGCGCCAGCGGTCGCCGACCGCGACGGCGATCGCGTGGCGCAAGCGGCCGCGCGTCGCCGTGACGAGCGCGCGCGCGTGCGTCTCGGTGCCGCCGCCCTGGTGGTGCAGGATGTGCAGCACACCGGGTCCCGCGTCGGCGTCGAGCGCGAGCGTCGCCGCGTCGCGGAGCGGCGCGAGCGGATCCGCGGCCACATAGTCGTGCACGAGCGAAAGGTAGCCGGGGTGGCGCTCGAGCAGCGTCGCCGTGTTCTTCGGCACCAGCGCGTCCTTCTGCTTCTGGAACGAGCGGCCGCCGGTGTGCAGCACGAGCGCGTCGTCGGCCACGACGTTGCGCCAGCCCGCGGCGGCGGCGCGCATGCAAAGGTCGTTCTCCTCGCCGTACCCGGCGCCGAACGCCGCGTCGAAGCCGCCCAGCGCGTCGAGCATCGCGCGGCGCACGTACATGCAGAAGCCGACGCCGGTCGGCACGTCCGGATACGTCGGCACGGCGGCGGCGGCGAACGCGCGCGCCAGCGGCGCGGGATCCGCGCCGTCCGGCCACGCGTTGTTCACGCAGAAGCGCGGGTAGCTCAGGATCTCGGCGTTGTTCGAGAACGGCGTGATCGTCGCGATCGACGGGTCGGTCGCCGCGCAGCGGACGAGCGCGGCGAGCCAGCCGTCGGTGACCACCGTGTCGCTGTTCAGGAGCACGACGTCGCGCCGCGACATCGCCATGCCCCGGTTCGCCGTTCCGGTGAAGCCGAGGTTGCGGTCGTTGGCGAGCAGCGTCACGTGCGGGTGCCGCGCCGCCGCGATTTCATCGAACACGACGCGCACGCCGGGGTCGGGCGACGCGTCGTCGATCAGCACGAGCCGATAGCCGGGCGGCGTGTGCGCCAGCACGCTCGCCACGCAGCGGCGCACGTCGCCCGGCGCGTTGTAGACCGGGATGACGACGTCGACCGACGGTGCAACTTCGGTCATCGACAAGCCTCCCCCAGGCTTGCCGCTAGCGCGGCTTCGCGCCCCCCCTCCTGGAGGAGGGGGCGAGCGCCTCGGGACGGCCCAGCGGCGCTCATGCGCCGGTCAGTCGTTTCCATGCGAGCTTCGCGCGCATCCACGGCAGCCCGAACCACCAGCGCAGCGACTGCCGGTAGGCGATGATGCGCTCCTGCGACTCGAGCGCGCGGTCGAGGCGCGCGCAATCGGCCTCGAGCTCGGCGATGTGCTTCCGTGCCAGCACGTCGTCGGCGCGCGCCCTTGCGAGGCGCCGCTCGGCCGCTGCCTGTTCGTCGGCCGCCTTCGTGAGCGCCTCGTCGCGCTCGGCGACGAGCTTCTCGCGGAACGCGATTTTCCCGTCGCGGTCGGCGATCGCCGCGTCGCGCTCGACCACGAGCTTCTCGCGGAACGCGCACAGCTCCTCGAGGTGGCGCACGTGCGCGTTGGCCGTCGCGAGGAGCGCATCCCGCTCGGCGACGAGCGCTTCGCGCTCGAGCGCCAGCGCCTCGAGGCGCTCGGTGCGCTGGACGACATCGCGAAGCTGCGCGTCGCGCTCCTCGACGATGCGCTCGCGCTCGGCGAGCAGCGGCTCGCGCTTCGCCAGGAGGCCTTCGAGGTGCTCGACGTGCCCATGCGCGCGCGCGAGCTGCGCGTCGCGCTCGACCACGACCGACTCGCGCCCCTTGAGAAGACCGTCGAGCCGGATCGCCTCGGCCACCGATGCCGCTGCACGCTTGAGCTCGGTCTCGCCGGCGTCCGAGAACAGCGAAAGCGCAGGCCCGTGCGCGGGAAGCGCGGACGCGCGCCGGGCCGCGACGACGAGGAAGTACATCGGCGCGGGAACGTCGGCCGCGCCGACGCGCGTCGCGTCGCCCGACAGCACCTCGGCATCGCCGCCGCCGCCTTCGCGCCACACCGTCGAGCCGAGCCAGACGCGCTGCGCGTGCCAGGCGATCGCCGGGAACGTGACACGCAGCAGGCGCTCGAGCTCGTCCCGGTCGTGCTCGTGGCGGTGGTAGGGATTCACGTAGCCGCGGGATTCCGAATATTCGGGACGGTTCGGCGCCGAGAGCACCAGCACGCCGTCGTCGGTCAGCACGCGCGAGAACTCGGAGAGCATGCGCGGCTGGTCGGACGCATCGAGATGCTCGATGGTCTCGAACGAGACGACGACGTCGACGCTGGCGTCGGGCATCGGCAACTCGGCCGCCGAGCCCTGCACGAACGTCAGGTTGCGGATGGCCCGGTAAGTCTCGCGCGCGTGCGCGATCGTGGGGCCGTCGATGTCGATGCCGGTCACCTCGCGCGCGACGGTCGCGAGCAGCGCGCTGCCGTAGCCTTCGCCGCACGCGGCGTCGAGCACGCGCTTCCCGGCCGCGTAGCGGCGCGCGAAGGCGTAGCGGTGCACGTGCTCGTAGACGATCTCGCCCCCGACGCCGGGGACGAAGCGCTCGCCGGTGAACGTCAGGTCATCGGACATCGGTCAGGGCTGGTCGCGGGCCGCACGTCGCCGCGCGGGAAAAACATGCAATTCTAGCCGATCGGGTCGTCGGGCCCCCGTGGGCGCCGAGGGGCCTTGGGTACACTTGGCCGCGATGCCCCGCCTGCCGATCCTCACCTACCACGGCGTCAACGTGGCCGGGAACGATTACGCGACCAACGACCACGTCGCGCTCGCGTCCGACCTCGACACCGTGGACCGCCTCGGGTGGCGCATCGTTCCTTTGCCCGCCGCGATCACCCGCTGGCTCGCCGGGGACCCGGCGTGGGCGGGCGACCGCACCCTCGCCATCGCGTTCGACGACGGGACCGACTTCGACTGGCGCGACCTGCCCCACCCCACTCACGGGACGCAACGCAGTCTCTTCAACACGCTCGCCGACTTCCGCGGTGCGGGCGCGGGCGGGCGCGACGCCCACGCCACGACGTTCGCGGTCGTTTCGCGCGAGGCGCGCGAGCACATCGATCGCGTCGGGCTCGCCGATCGCGGCTGGTGGACCGACGACTGGTGGCGCGACGCGATCGCCGGCGGCCACGCAGCGATCGCGAGCCACAGCTGGGACCACAACCACGACCTGGTCGTCCACCTGATGGAGCGTCCGCGCACGGCCGGCACGTTCCGCTCGATCGACACGCTCGAGCTCGCCGACGACGAGATCGCGCGTGCCGCCGCGCACCTCAAGCGCGTCGCGCCGAACCCCGGCGATCGCCTGTTCGCCTACCCGTACGGCGAGTCGAACGACTACCTGGTGCGCGAGTACTTCCCGCGGCACCACGCGCGCATCGGCGTCGACGCCGCGTTCGGGGACGGCGCGCGTCCGATGACCGGCGACGCCGATCGCTGGGAGCTGCCGCGCTATGTCTGCGGACGCGACTGGCGGAGCCCCGAAGGCCTCGAGGCGCTGCTGCGCGACGCGTCGCGCTAGAAGGCGCCTTGCGCCGCCGCGCGCGCGAGCAGGGACTCGCGCGCCTCGCGCGGCAACTCGCGCTGCCAGCACACGATCAGATGGGGGTAGGACGTGCGCTCGTAGCCCGCGCGCAGGTCGACGCGCTCGGCGCGCGGCTCGCCGACGTGTCCGAACAGCGCGATGCCGTCGGCGAGCATCGATTGGATACGTCGCAGCAGGAATTCCGTGACGCCGCCGGCCGAACGCATTCGCGTGCGATGTGCAGGATCCATCCGGCGGTAGACGCGCTCGTCGAACGCCATTCCGCCGCCGAGGTAGCACCCTTCCCATGGCGTGAAGTGCGCGTACGCGAGCGGGACCGGTGCGCCGGCGCCGAGGTAGCGAAGCACGAAATGCCGCGGAAAGCCCGGCAGGTCGTCGCCGAAGAGGCGCTTGAACAGCGCGCCGACCTCGCGCGCGGCCGTCGCGTCGTCGAGCTCGACAACGTCGACCAGGTCCGCGATCGCCTCCCAGCCGCTCATCGGCGCGTGACGTCGCGCCACTCGTGCTCGAGCCGCACGAGCCCGAGCTCGCGCGACTCGCCGGTCACCGTCAGCGGCACCTCGACGTGGTCGAACAGGTACAGGCCCTCGGGATCGAGCGCGTGCGCGCGCACCGCGTACTTGCCGGGAAGCAGCGCGAGCGACGGCAGCGACAGGGTGAACTCGTAGCGACCGTCCGCGCCCTTCGCGGGCGCGACGCCGTCCATGTCGGTGGCGACGCCGTACACGGGCGTCCCGTCCGCGCGCACGATGCCGACCAGCACGACCGGCGCGCGTCCATCCGGCGAGTACGCCTCGCCGCGCACGACGAGCGGGCGCCCCATCGCGATGAACTCGCCGGGCTCGAGCGCGAGCGACTTTACGCGATGGACGTCGGGCCCGTCGCCCGTGCGAAGCTCGGGACGCGGCGCTGCGTTGCCCGACTTCTCCTCGTGCCAAGCGAGGTACGCCTGCGTGACCTCGATCGCGGGCCCGTAGCGCTCGACGCGGCCGTGATCGAGCCACAGCGCGTGCCGGCAAAGCTTCTGCACGTGGTACATGCTGTGCGAGCACAGGAGCAGCGTGCCGCCTTCGGCGAGGTAGCGCTCCATCCACGCCATGCACTTCTTCTGGAACGACTCGTCGCCGACGGCGAGGACCTCGTCGGTGATCAGCACGTCGGGCCTGAGCGCGGTCGCGACCGCGAATCCCAGGCGCACCACCATCCCGGACGAGTAGTGCTTGATCGGGTCGTTCAGGTGCTCGCCCAGGTCGGCGAAGCGCACGATCGCGTCGCGCTTCTCGGCGAGCTCGCCGGCGGAGATGCCGAGCAGCGCGGCGGCGAGATCGATGTTCTGCGCGCCCGTGTACTCGGGATGGAAGCCGGAGCCGAGCTCGAGCAGCGCGCCGACGCGGCCGCGTACGGCAACCGTCCCGCGCGTCGGTTTGATCACGCCGGCGACGACCTTGAGCAGCGTCGACTTGCCCGCGCCATTCTCGCCGATCACGCCGAGGGACTGCCCCGGCTGCATCGTCAGCGACACGCCGTCGAGCGCCGTGAACGCGTGCGCCGCGCCGCGGCCGCACAACAGATCCCACACGAGCGCGACGCGGCCGCCGCGCGACTCGATCTTCGCGTAGTCCTTGCCGACGCCTTCGAGCTTCAACAGCGGGTCGCTTAGTGGGGACGTCGTCACACGAAGTCCTCGAAGTACGGCGACAGGCGGCGGAACATCCAGCGGCCCGCGACGAACAGGGCGACCGCGACCGCGAGCGCGACGAGATCGCCCGGCTCGGGCGCGATGCGCCCGTCGAGCAGCGCGGCGCGAAGGCGGTCGACCAGCCAGGTGAACGGGTTCGCGGCGACCCAAGGCTTGAGCGTTCCGGGCACGAGCGACAGCGGATAGAGGATCGGCGTCAGGTACATCAGCATCATCAGCAACGGCATCAGCACGTGCTCGACGTCGCGCACGAACACCTGCAGCGCCGCGAGCGCAAGCGCGATGCCGGTCACCGCGAGCGCCATCACCGCCCACAGCGGGATCGCGAGCACGAGCCCGATCAGGTGCACCGGCTCGCCCGTTGCGCGCAGCGCCGCCAGCACGACGACATAACCCGCGAAGTGCAGCGCGAGCGTCGCGGCCACCGACGCGTAGACGACGATCTCGTGCGGGAACGCGACCTTCCGGATCAGGCCGCCGTAGCCGGGCAGCGAGACCGCCGCGCGCTGGATCGCCTCCTGGGCCGCGAGCCATGGCCACAGCGCGACGGCGACGAACGCGAGGAACGACGCGCCTGCGAAGCCCGTGGCGCGGAAGATCGTCGTGAAGACGAAGTGGTAGACCGCCAGGAGCGCGATCGGGTGGACGATCGCCCACGCGAGGCCGGTGACGCTGCCGAGGTAGCGCGTCGTCGCCTCGCGGCGAAAGAACTGCGCGAAGAGATCGAAGGCGCGCGGCCCGTGGGCGCGGCCGCCCGCCCCGACCGCGACGTCGGGAGCGCTCACAGGCCCTAGTGTAGCGGCTCGCCTACTTGGCTTGCGGGCGCGTGGCGTTCCGCGCCGCGTCGCGCTGCCGCTGGATCAGCTCGCGCTGCGTCTGCTCGAGCTGCGCGCTGTCGGGCCGGAAGACCATCGCGTCGACCTTCTGCATGTCGGTCGCCTTGAACGCCTCGGCGCGGATCTTCTCGGTGAACGCTTCCTTCTGCGAGAGGATGTATTGCTGGCGCTGATCGGCCATGATCCGCGGCTTCGCCTGCTCGAACGTCGAGCGCTGCGCTTCCTTGCGCCCGTCGAGCCGGATCAGGTGCACGCCGTACGCGGTCTCGATCGGCGGCGAGATCTCGCCGACCTTGGTCAGCGCGAACGCCGCGCCCTCGAACTGGCCGTCCATCTGCCCGCGCTTGAAGAAGCCGAGCTTCCCGCCGTTCTGCTTCGCGGACGGGTCCTCCGAGCGCTCGCGGGCGACCTTCTCGAAATCGGCGTCCGAGACGATCTGGGCGCGCGCCTCGATCGCGAGGCGCCTGGCCTCGTCGACCGAATGCGGCGGCGTCGCGAACAGGATGTGCGAGGCCGACACCTCGGCGCCGACCTCGTACTTGCGCGGGTCCACGGCGTAGAGGTCGCGCGCGCGCGCCTCGTAGGGCGCCGGGTTGGCGTCGAAGGCCGCCGCCGCGTCGCGCTCGACCTTCGCGAGCATCAGCTGCGACTTGATGCGCTCCATCTCCGCGGCGAGCCGGCGCGCCGTCTCGGGCTCCTCCACCAGCTTCGCCTGGTCGGCCTGGGCCGCGAGGGTCTTGGTGACGAGCAGGCGGTTGACCAGGTCGACGACGCGCTTCTCGCTGGTCGCGAATCCGCCCCGGACCTCGGGCGGCAGGCGCGTCAGCTCGAGGTCGTAGTCGGCGCGCGTCACGCGCGCGATCCCGTTGTCGGCGAGCACGGTCTCCGGGGCCATCGGCGCGGACGGGCGCACGCTTTGCGCCGAGGCCGCCGCGGCGGCGAGGGCGACGGCGCAGGCGAGCGCCGCGTTGCGAAATGCTGGGGTCATTCAAGGATTCCTGTAGAAAACAAACGGCCGCCCCGCAAGGCGGGGCGGCCGTAGATTACCTTACGCGCGAGGCTACTGCGGGAGTCCGCCTCGCATGCGGCAGTCGCTGATCGTGCAGGTGTCGACCCCCGCCGAGTTCTTGTTGCGGATGTTGATGTAGTAGGACGTGCCCGCCGTCAAGCCGTACGTGAAGGCGCTCGCCGATCCCAGCTTGTACTGGAAGTTGAAGCCGATCACGTCGTACTTGTGCCCATATTGGTTGTAGCCGTTCTTGAGCGCATTCGTGTTGGTGAAGTCGCACGGCACGGTCGACAGGACGGCTTCCCGAGTCGTCGGCGCGGAACCGAATTCGGCCCACGACGAGGTCTTGGTGCCGGACATCGTCGACGGCGCCACGAGGCGCACCGAGACGATATTCCCGCCGAACTCGCCATACGCCGCGGTGTCGATCGCGGTTTCGCCCCACGGGTTGTCGATCGTGATCGTGCCCGACGGGCAGCCGGCGAAGTTGCCGCCGCCACCAGACTGGACCGAGAACGACGCGCTACGCGGGTTGTTGGCGTTGTTGCCGGCCGAGTTCGAGAACGAGGCCGTCCACGTCGAGTTCGACGTCACGTTGCTGACCACGCAGGTCGCGTTGTTGCCGACGTTGAACGAGGTCGGGCATCCGCTCGTGCCGGAGGCGCCGCCCCACGCGATCGTGACCGGGCTGGTGCCGGCCGTGCAGGTCGCCGTCAGCGTCACGTTGCTGCCGCTCGGGCCCGAACCGGGGTTCGCGCTCAGCGTACAGCCCGACGGCACGACTGCGCCGCTGGTGATGTTGACGGTGTAGTTGTTGCTGACGCTGCCGGCGGTCTCGGTGGCGACCGTATAGATCTTGTTCCCGGTGCTCGTCTCGGTGATGTTGCAGGTCGCGCCGCTACATCCGGCCGCCTGGCTGCCCGTCCACGTGTACGTCGAGCCGCTCGGGCACGACGCGTTCAGCGTGAACTGGGTGTTGATGACGGCGGACGTCGGCCCGCTGATCGAGCACTTGCTCGAGCCGGCGCCGCACGAAAGCGTGCTCGTCGACGAATTCCACGTCGGCGTGCCGGTCCCGCAATCAAGGGTTGCGGTAGCGGCGAAGGCCGCCGGGCTACCGAGAGTCAGACCGGCGGCGACGAGCGCCACACGGCAGATGGTTCGAAACGATTCGGACATGGGACGCTCCTGAGTGATCCCCCGGCCTATTCTTAGCATTTATGGTGCCATTATATGCCACAACCTACGCGCTTGTCACCATGACGATGACATGATCTCAGGCTAACACTGACAAAAGTTGCGTTTTCGACCGACGGACGGTCACTCACGTACACCACAACCCCGTTCGCGTGATTTTGTCCTACGTTCCAAGCGCTCCGCGAACGTCGTCAGACTGCCGCGAATCGTCGCGCGGGGGACGCGACGACCCTCCTGGCACCGGCGCGGAAGCCCGTAATGCGGCCTACGCGCGCGCGAGAACTATCGGGGGTGCCACGACACCACGCCAGTCGAAAATTCGCGCCTGGGGCCTGCGGCGCGAATATTCCCGCAGGCGCTCATCGCGCCGCAAGCGTGAGGCGAAATCGTCCGGCTGAAGCCGGACCCACAAAAAAAAGGCGGAGCCGAAGCTCCGCCTTCCGTACTGCAGTGCGGCGTGTTGCTTACTGCGCCGTAAGCAGCGAGCAGGTACCGAAGCAGACGTCGCGCGTGTACTTGTGGATGTAGTTGCCGCCGTAGTTCGACAGCACGCCACCCACGTTCCCGTTGCTGAACGTCCACGCGGCGAAGCCGATGACCGGCAGGCCGTAGTACGTTGCGGCGGTCGCGACCGACGTCGACGCGCTGAAGAGATCGACACGGGTCGTCAGGCTCGCACCCAGCTGGTGGGCGTTCGCGCTGTACGGCACCGGGCCGACGCTCGACAGGATCAGCGGGAAGTTCATCGACATCCAGCCGTTCTCGAACGTCGTATTGATGTTCGCGACGTTCTTCGACCCGAACACGTTGCTGCTGTTGAACGTGATGACGTTCGCTTCCCAGCAGATCGAGTCCTTGATCGTCGGCGGCGGCGGCGAGAACGAGCCCGGCGTCTTGACGGTGCGCTCTTCGCGGTCGTACCGGATCAGGCTGACGTCATCGCACGCGCCGGTCGACTTGAAGTTGCGCTGGAACAGCTTGGTGACCTTCAGTTCCTTGTCCGAGACGCCCGTGTAGTAGTACGTCTTCGTGGGCATCGTGACAATCCAGTCCGTCTTCGACCCGGTAGCCTTGTCGAGGACGAACTCGTTGTACAGATTGTCATGCATCATCACCGCGGACACCGCGTCGATGTTGGACGCCCACAGCGAGAAGTACGCCGCGGAGGCCTGATCGGACGCGTCGACGACGAGCGAGATCGGATCCGCATCGGACAGACGCGGACGGATGTCACCCGGCGGGAACCACAGCGAGTTGGTCGAGAACTGCGACAGCGCGACCGGGTCGTAGCCGAAGTCCACGCCCGTTCCGACGTTGACCAGGGTCATGGAACCGAACAGGCCGCCCGTCGGGAACGTCGTGTAAGCCTCGGCGTGGTTCAGCGAAGGATTGCCGCTGAACGAAGCGCGGAGGTACGCGCAGTTGCGCGGCACACCGTTCACGTGCGTTGCGACGAACTCGGCGTAACCGTACATCGAGCCCATTTCGATGATCTCGACGTAGCCCTCGCGGGTACGGTCGAGGTCGTCGGTCGCCGGATCGTCGGCCGTCGAGCCGACATAGGCGAAGTTCACGAACGTCGTCGGGTTGTTCTCGTCTTGCGAGACCGCCGGGTCCGTACAGCTGTTGTCCGGCGTCACGATGCCGGCGCCATCCGCAGTCGGGATGACGGCCGCCACCCACACGTCGTGGTGCGACAGGTACAGGTTGAAGTCAAGGACTTCGCGGGAGTTCTTGCCTTCCAGGAAGCGGACCTTGACGGCCTTCGCCGACGCCGTCGAGTTGACGACCGACAGCAGCGAGTTGTACGCGTTACCCGCGGACGTCTCGCGAACCGTGTAATACGGGTACAGCAGAACCTGACCGAGACCGTCCGCGTTGAGCGTCACCGCGCTCGCGGAACCGGCACCCAGTGCGCTGACGCCCGCCACGGCGAGGTACAGCGACTTCTTCTTGAAGGTGTTCATGGTGGGTGATGACTCCTCTGTTGATGCTCTTTAAGTGATCACTTGGAACCGACAGCACTTGCGATGGTATGTCAGCGTGCTACTCGTTGGCAATCGGAAAGTTCCCGCTGCATAAGCATTTGTTGGAAATCTACAACGTGTCGTCAAATGGCGTCACTAGGGGCTTACATCGCCGGGAAAACGAAGTACAGGCCGCCGCGCTCGACCACCCACGTCTCGGTGATCGGCGTCGTGATGCCTTTCATCACGCGGTGGTCGTAGGTCATCTTCGCCTGCACCTTGCAGCTCTCGGCCTCGCAGGCCGCGCTGTCGATCCGGTAGGCGGTGAACGGGACCACGCTCATGCGGCGCTTGAAAATATCCAGCGGAATCACGGCCTTGGAGCCTTCCGACATGAAGCCGTAGGCCGCATCCAGGTCCCCTCGCACGAGCGCCGCGCCACGCGCGTCGGCCCGGGCGAGGACCGCGGCGCGCTTGGCGTCCGCGCTCGACGATGTCGACACCGACGTGGTCGCGCACGCTCCCAGCACCGCCGCGAGTACCAGCACGAGCGCCCGCTGCCCCGTAAACCTTCCAAAAACCCTCAAAACGTCTCCAAACGGCGACAAACCAGTTCCTTCCTCAATTGACGCCCTGCCGGAACACGTCCCCGACTGACGGGGAAAGGCCGCGAAGCGTAAAGAAATCGCCGTGCAGCGTCAATGTCGCCGCAGCCCGACACCAAAAGTGCATGTTTTCTCAGGAGCCGGCCTTGCGCGGCCGCTCGGGGCGGGCCTTCGTTCCTGACGAAGCAGGAGCCATGCCGTCGCCGCCGGCCGCCTGGGGCGCCGGGACCGCGGGCGCCGGGGCAGCGACCGACGGGGTCGGCGCGCTCGCCGGGGGAACCAGCGCGGGGGCCGGGGCGGCCTCCCGCGTCAAATCGATGAACTGGGGCGGCGGGGCGGACGACTGGGGCTCCGGGGCCGGCCGCGGCTGCATCGCCGGCCGGGCCGGCGGGGACGTCATCATCCGCGACGGGGGCGGCACGTCGGCCGAGTCGCCGATGCGCTTCGGGAACACGTCCTGCAGGCGCTCCATGCGCTTGCCGAGCTCGTCGAGGATGTTGCGCACGTCCTGCTGCGTCTCGACGACGCGCGGCGTGACGAACAGCACGAGCTCCGAGCGCTGGTCCTTGATGTTCTGCTGGCCGAACAGTCCCCCGATCCACGGGATCTTGGTGAGCCACGGGATGCCCTCGGACCCCTGCTGCTTGGTGTCCCGGATCAGGCCGCCCATGATCAGCGTGTCGCCGCTCTGCACCGCGACGATCGACTGCAGCGAGCGCGTGTTGATCGGCGGCGCGTCGCCGGCGTTGGCGACGTCGCCCGGGTTGCTGACCTCCGCCTGGATGTCCATCGTGACCAGGCCGCCTGCGTTGATGCGGGGCGTCACCGCCACGAGCACGCCCGTGTCGATGTACTGCGACGTCGTGGTCACCGCGTTGGTGGTGCCGCCGACCAGCGTCTGCTGCGAGATCGGGATGCGGTCGCCGACCTTGATCGTCGAGCGCTGGTTGTCGAGCGCGGCGACGTGCGGGTTGGCGACGATCTTGGTGTTGCTGGCGGTGCCGAGCAGCGACAGCGCCGCCTGGATGCCGCCCGGGAACAGGCCCGACAGCAGGTAGTTGAAGCCCGGCACGCGCGCGCCGATGCCCGCGCCGGCGACGTTCGCGGCGGTGCCCGCGATCGCGCCGAAGATGTCGCCCGGGACCGTGCCGCGGCGGAAGTTGCCGCCGGCCTGGTTGGCGCCATTCTTGAAGTACCACTCGACGCCGAACTGGAAGTCGTCGACGAGCGAGACCTCGGCGATGACCATCTCGATCATCACCTGGCGCGCGGCGACGTCGAGCTTCCTGAGCGCCGCCTCGATGACGGTCCACTCGGCCGGCGTCGCGACGATCAGGAGCGTGTTGTTGTCCTTGTCGGCGACGACCTGGATGTTGCGCACGATGCCGCCCGGACCGCCGGGTCCGCCCGCGGTGCCGGGCTGCGCGGGCTGCTGCGCGGGCGGCGGAGGGGCCTGCTGGACGACGACCGCGGGCGGGGCGGTCAGCGGCGTCGGCTGCGCCTGGAACGGCGGCGGCGAAATGATCTGCCCGGCCGGCGTGCCCGGGGAGAGCGTCGGCGCCTGCGTCGACAGTGCGGGCGTCGAGCGGCCGGTGAACGCCTGCTGCAGGAGCGGGCCGACGCGCTCGGCGCGGCTGTTCTGCAGGTTGTAGACGTAGAAGCGCACCCCCTCGCCGCCGGTGCCGCGGTCGAGCTTCTCGATCCAGTCGCGCACGCGGTCGATCAACATCGGGTTCGGCGTCACGACGAGCAGCGCGTTCATGCGCTCGATGGGCACGATCCGGATCAGGCCGCCGAGCGGGTTCTGGTCGCGCTGGCCGAGCAGCTTCTCGATCTCGGCGCCCACCGACTTGACGTCGGCGCTCTGCAGCGTGAACAGCCCGGCGGACATGCCGGCCATCCAGTCGACGTCGAACAGCGCGATCGTGTCCATCAGGTGCTTGAGCTCGCGCTCGGTGCCCGAGATGATCATCATGTTGCGCAGGTCGTCCGCGCGCACCGCCTGCGCGTCCTTCGCGAACGGCTCGATCAGCCGCAGCATCTCGCGCACGCTCACGAACCGCAGCGGCACGATCTGCACCGAGTAGCCCGGCGGCAGGTTGCGCTGGTTGTTGCCGAGGATCGGCGTCACGTGACCGCGCACGGCGGCGCCGGCCGGCACGATCCGGTAGAGGTTGTCCTCGTCGTCGAAGATCATCGTCGCGCCGTTCATCCGGAGCAGCGTTTCCAGCGTCGACGGGAGCGCGCTCTTCGGGATGCCGGACGACGTGCGGATCGTCACGCTGCCGCCGACGCCCGGGTCGATCACGTAGTTCTGGTTCAGGATGTCGCCGAGGATGTTGCGGACGACGTCGCGAACGTCCGCGCCCTCGAAGTTGAGGCTCACGTTGCCGCCGCGGTCCTGAGCGACCGGACCCGACGCCGGCGCCAGACCGCCGCCGGGCGCCTGGCCGCCGACGAGGATGCCGCTGCCCTTGAACATCTTCGAGCGGTCGGCCGATTCGCCGGCGCCCGTCTGGACCCGGGCGGCCGCATCGGCCAACCCGGGCGTCAGGCCCTCCGGCTGCAGGTCGGCACGCACCCTGGGTGGCGGGCTCGGCGCGGCCGGCGGCTGCGTCGCGCAGCCGGCGAGCGCCAGCGCGATCGCCGCCGCAGCGGCGGCCGCGGCGAGCCGGCGCGGGACGGCTGCGGGCTTCAGGGTCGGTCGTTCGATCATCGTCTCGTCTTTCGGCTACCGCCGGCGCTGCATGCGCTGGTAGGTGTCCTGCCAGGTGTTGGCAGGCTGGGGAGTGTTGGTGGCGGCCGGCGGTTGGGTGCCGTCGGTCGGGGCGGCGCCCTGCTGGCGCTCGGCTTCGCGCGCGGAGCGGCGCGCGTTGCGCACGTTCGTCTGCGCGTCCTGGGTGGCGCCCTGGGTCGCCTGCGTCGCGGCGCGGCGCGTCGGCGCGCCGGCGCCCGGCGGGACTGGCGCGCCCGCCGGCTGCGCCGCCGGGGCGCCCGCGGGCGCCGCGGCGACCGCCCCTGTCTGGACGGTGGTCTTGGGTCCCTTGGCGACCTTGAGCTCGACGTCCTCGGATTCGTCGCCGACCGTGAGCTTCACGCGGTCGGGGGCGACCTCGGCGACCACCATGCCGTTGATCGAGTCGCCCTTTTTCACGCTGCGCGACTTGCCGGCGCCGCCGGCCTCCTTGAGGTACGCGACCGCACCCTTGTCCGTGATCAACGTGCCGGTCAGCACGAACTGGCCGCGCTGGATCGTGGGCTTCGCGCCTTCCGCGACCGCCGGCGGCGCCGGACGGCGCGACGAATTGAACAGGGGCCGCTCGACCGTCGACTTCATCGCGTCGAGCCCGCCGTCGATGCGGAACTCGGGCGCGACCGCGGTCGTGACCGGCGCCGGCACGACCGGCGCTTCCGCGAGCGGCGCGGGCTTGAGGTCGCGGCCCCAGCCGGTCTGAATGCCGATCGCGAGCACGAGCAGCGCGAACGGCGCGAGCCACAGCATCCAGCGGGCGATACGGGGATCGAGGGCGCTCATCGAATGGCCTCCTGGCGACGTCACGGCGCCTTGCCCGGCGCCGGCTTCCCGGCCGGCTCGGGCATCGCCCAGGCCGACACGTCGAGTTGCACGTTGACCTCGGGCTCCTGCCCGACCGCCGGCTTAAAGCCGCGGAACGCGTTGGTCGGACGGATCGTGATGTTGTCGACGACGAGCAGCGGCTCCTTGGTCTCCAGCGCGTGCAGGATCCGCTGCAGGTTCGGCGTCGTGGCGAAGAACTGCACGTTCGCGACGATCTGCCGGAAACCGCCGTCGTCGCGCGGCGCCGGGCTCTGGCTCGTCGTGATGCGGCCGCCGGCCTGCTCGATCGTCGACTTCACGAGCTCCTGGAGCTCGGCGCCCGCGAGGTTCGGCGCGGTGTTCTTGAGGTAGAAGCGGCGCGCGTCCCGGGTGCGCATCGCGTCGAGCGCACTGCGCAGCGCGGGCGCCTGCGCGGCGACGCGCCGGTAGGTCGCGAGGCGCGTTTGCCACGTCTCGATCGCGTCGTCGTAGTGCCTGTGCAGCATCAGCACCGGCGCGAGCACGATCGCGAGCACCAGCGCGATCGCCGCGACGAGCAGCGCGAGCGCGAGAGCGCGCGCCTGCGGCGGCGTGAGGCGCTGGAGGAACGCCGGCGTCATGGCTTCGCGGCCTTCCCGGCTTCCGCCGGCGGCTGCGCCGGCGAGGCGGGCGTCGTGGGTGCGGGTGTTGCAGCCGCCGGCGCGGGCACGGGCGCCGGCGCTTCGACGAGCGGCACGAGCGCCGGCTTGGGCAGCGCCTTGAGCTGCGCGCCGAGGTCGAACACCTCGCCCGGGCCCGGCTGGATCTTGGTCGTCGGCGAGCGCGGCGCAACCTGGGTGACCAGGCCCGATTCCTCGAGCACCGGGATCAGGCGGCCGGCGTTGCCCGACTCGCCGCGCATCACGAGCTCGCGGTCGCGCTCCTTGCCCTTCGGCAGCGTGCGCACCTCGAGCTGCGTCAGCCAGGTGTCGTCGGGCAGCGCGCGCGTCACCGTGTCGAGGACGCGCACCATCGGCGGCCATTGGTGCTTGCGCTCGAGCGCGAAGTTGTAGTCGCCGGCCGCGCGCTCGAGATCGGCGCGCAGGCGCTCCGACACCGCGGCTTGCTGGCGCACTGCCTCGGCGCGGTTGATGATCGAGATCGCGAGCTCGCGCTTCTGCCATAGCGGCAACACGACGGCGACGAGCGCGATGAGCGCGAGCGCGCCGATCGGCACCCAGAACTGCCAGCGCCTCCACGGCGCGGGCAGCGTGCGCCGCTCGTCGGGCACCAGGTTCATGCGCGAGACGCTCGCGGCGGCGGGATCGTCCGGCGACACGCTGCGCACTTCGCCGCCCCACGCGGTCGCGTGCGCGATCGCGGCGTCGACGATCGGGCGGCGCACCGCGGCGAAGTCGACGCCGATCGTCTGCTTCGACGGATCGCGCGACACGACGACGGCGTCGTAGTAGAGCTCGTCGGCCTTGAACGGCGTCAGGCGGTCGAGGTCGTAGCCGACCGCCTGGCGCAGGTTCTCCTCGACGGCCGCGGGAAGCGTGAGCGCGCGGCGCAGCGCAGCGCGCGACGGGATCGCGAGCCGCACCCGCAGCGTGCCGGGCGCCCCGCCGGGCGCGCCGCGCATGACCGCGTCGAGCGCGCGCGTTCCTGCCGCAGCGACCGCCTGCGCGTCGCCATCGAGCGCGACGGTCGAGGCGATCTCCATCGCGATCGCGCTGTCGCGCATCACCGGTCGCCACAGCGTCGCGACGTTGCCGTCGAACGCGATCACCGGCCGCAGGCGGCGGCGCGCGACAGCATTGCGCGCGCCCGACGGCACCAGCGGCGCGAGCTCGGCCGACCACCAGCGCCAGAACCCGACGAGGCCGGACGAGCGCGCGAACCCCGCGAGCGACGCGGCGGCCTGGCCCATCGAGAAGCTACGGTCGGGCGGCATCGTTGTTCTCGTTTCTCGCGTCGGCCGCGGCGAGCGGCGCGGACGCGCCCTCGATCCATGCGAGCACGACGAGCGGCCGTGCCGGATCCGGCGAAGGCCGCGCCACCGCTTCGCGGACGAAGGTTACACCATCGGACAGCTTCGCTTCCGCGCGAATCCGCCACGTCTGGATCGCGCCGGTGTTGAATCCGGCGGCGCCCGGATACGGCGGCGGCGGCAGGTTGTTCGCGAGAGCATCCTCGCGCTGCGCGAGGTAGGCATCGACGACCGCCGGGTCCGCGTTGGGCAGTGCGAGCAGCACGTCGCGCGACGCCGTGAGCGGGTTGATGCCGGCCGTGCGCGTGTACACGGTGATGCTCGGCGCGATGCGCGCGTAGACCGCGGACGTCATGCCGAGCACGCGCGACACCTCGCCGATCGTCTCGAACGGCGCGTTCGCGGGCAGCACCTTCGCGCCGGCGGCCTGGTAATCCGCCGACTCGGCGCCGTTGGGGCGGCGGAAGTCGTCGGGATCGCGCCAGTCGATCACCGCGTCGACGAGCCGCGCCGCGGTGTCCGCGTCGACGCCGCCGATCTGCGTGAACAGCCCGCGCAGCAGCACCTCGTTCGCGCCGTTGAGGTCGATCTTCGCGGTCTCGTCGGTCGCGCGCACGGTCAGGTCGATCTCGCCGTCCTTCCACGCGTGCGCTCCCCCGTTGGGCAGCCATGCGCCGGCGACGCGCGGCTTCGCGAGCTCGTAGACGGTGCGCTCGATCGCGCCGTCGGCCGCGGCGCGCACGCGCGCGACGCTGATCGCGTTGCCGGCCGCGATCGCCTCGGTGTGCATGCTGTACGCGAAGCCGCCGGCGATCGCGGTCAGGAGCACCGTGAGCCAGAGCGTCAGCACCAGCGCAATCCCTCGTTGTCGGTCGCGGAGCTTCATGGGGATCAACCTTGCGCGCACCGCGCGCGCGCGTTGTCCCAGCCGCGGCACGCCGCCTCGGGCGCCTCGCGCGGAACCGCGTAGATCGACGGCCACGGCGCGCCGCGCTCGGGCCGCACGTCGATGCGGATCAGCTGCGGCAGCCGCTGCTTGTCCTCCCAGCGCTCGCGCCACGCGGGCTCGAAGCCGGTGTTGCCGGCGGCGACGCCGGGATCGGGGCCGAGGTAGCTGATCGACAGCGCATCGATGCCGGTCGCAAGCACCGAATGCTCGGCGCCGTCGAACTGCGGCGGCGCGTTCTGCATGACGTCGGGGATCATGCGATCGAGCACGAGGCTTTTCTTGCCTTCGACGTCCGCGATGTACAGCCGGTAGTACCAGACGCCGCCACCTTGCACGCGCGCGGGCAGCGCGGCGGCGAAGCGCATCTCGTCGCGCTCGCCGGCGAACAGGATCGGCCACTCGGGCATCTTCTTCATGCGCTGCGCGTGCTGGCCCTCGAGCTGCGCGCGCAGGAACTCGTGCGACACGCGCATCGACGCGACGTCGTTCACCTTGGCCTCGCCGGCGTCCCAGCTGCGGCCGGCGAGCGAGAGCGAGCCGAACAGCGTCGCCGACATGAGGCCGAGAAGCGCGAGCGCGACGAGCAGCTCGATCAGCGTGAAGCCTCGATGATGGCGCGATGCGGCGCCCGCCGGGCCGCCCCAAGGGCGCCGCGCCCCCTCGGGGGGA